>NZ_CEWOCJ010000002.1:0-260519 GCF_982512915.1 Flaviramulus sp.
ATTTTAATTTATTATTGTTTTGTTTTTTCTATTTTTTAAAAATTATACTGGTTGTGTTTTCAATTTCATTTAAATACCCTAGTGTAGAGGTACCTTTGTTTACCTCATTTAAATAATTTACAGTAGAGGTTCCTTTATTAAAATGATTTGAAATCATGGTTAACGAATTTTCAAGTTCGTTAAGGGCTTCTTCAGGATTATCGTAAGTTCCATAAGTATATTCGTTATAAGAAGATACCACAGGCTCTTTAAAATAAAATCCTAACATAAGAACAGCTACGGCTGCAACAGAAATCCATTTGTAATTAAAAGTTCGCTTAGTTTTTAATGGAACGTGTTTAGTAAATTGCTCTTGTTGATTTACCAAAAAATAATCAAACATAGGTTTATACATTTCTAAATATGGAGCAACAGTATCGCTGGTAAAATAGTTTTTCAATACTTGCTCCTCTTTAAGGGATGTTTCACCGTTCTCGTACTTTTCTAGTAATTTTTCTATATTATTTAATACCATAATTATGTGTATTAGTTAATTTTTCTCTTATTGTTTTTCTAGCTCTCGATAAGTTTACACGTACTGCTGTATTATTCATATCTAACATCTGGGCTATCTCATCTAAATCGTATGCTTCAATATCTCTAAGCTGAATTATCATTTTTTGTTGTTCAGGTAATGCTTCAATTATTTTTGCAACCCAATTTACACTATCGTTTAACTCAATTTGTTTTTGCAAAGGTGTATTTCCATCTTCATAATTACTATGTACAATTTTTAAATTTTGTGCTTGTTTAGATTTTAATTTATCAAAACAAAAATTCTTTGTCATAGTCATCGAAAAAGCCTCTACATTTTTATACTCTTGTATCTTCTTTTTATTATGCCACAATTTCATAAGCACCTCCTGCGTAGCATCTTCAGCTTCTTCCGTAGATACCAGTAATCGTTTCGCTAAACGAAACACTTTATCTTTAAAAGGCATTACAATATTTAAAAACTCCGCTTGAGTCATTTTTGGTTTGGTTTAGTTAAAATAGCTTTATTAAGGCTATTTGTTATTACGACGACAACCTATTTATTTTGTTACATCACCAATAAAAAAAAATAATTTTTAGAGCATAACCCTATCGGGTTGGGCTTTCACTACTCGCTTCCTCCTAGGTCGGCGAGCTCAAACAAACCGTTCAATCCCTTACGCAAGCTATCAACATCATGCAATTTATAAAATAGAAGCCTTTTTAATAACCCAAAGTTTATTGACTCATTTCTAGAATAAACAATTTCAATTAATTATTTTTTATTACACAATAATGTAAGTAAATTTAGGGTTTTATAGACTACTTAGAATAAAAAGAATTGCCATGAAAAATTTAAAAGTACTTTTACTTCTGCTTATTTTTTCTTTCATATCCATAAGCTGTTTCGAAGATGATGATGATACTCAAATATTTGCCAGCGAAATAAATGATTTTGTATGGAAAGGAATGAATATCTTCTACTTATATAAATCAGATATATCAAATCTAGCCAATGATAGATTTACCACAAATCAAGAATATGCAGATTATTTAAACTCTTTTACTGAGCCAGAAGATTTATTTGAAAGCTTAATTTTCCAAAGAGAAACCGTTGATAGATTTAGTTGGATAGTGGATGATTATATTGCTTTAGAGCAACAATTCCAAGGAACGGCAACAGTAAACGGGATGGAGTTTAGTTTGTTTTTTGCTCCAAACAGCACTACAGATGTTATTGGTGTAGTGAGATTAGTACTTCCAAACACTAGCGCATCATCAAATGGAATTGAGCGTGGTGATGTTTTTTATGGTATAAATGGTACTGCTTTAAATGAAACTAATTTTTCTCAGCTTTTGAGTCAAGATTCTTACACGCTGAATTTAGGTGTTTTTAACGATAATGGTACACCAGAAACAGAAGATGATTTTATCGAACCCACCACAGAAAACATAACCCTTACTAAAGCAGTATATACAGAAAACCCTGTTTACTTATCAGATATTTATAATGTTGGTGGTCAAAATGTTGGCTATATAATGTACAACGGCTTTACAGCAGGCTCAGAAATTGAATTAAATAATGTTTTTGCAAATTTTAACAATAATAATGTACAACATTTGGTTTTAGATTTACGCTACAATCCCGGTGGACGTGTGAGTATTGAAACCTACTTAGCTAGCATGATTACAGGGCAATTTCCAGGTGAAGTTTTTACAAAACTGATCTATAATGAAAATTTTGAATCACAGAATACTGATTATAATTTTCAAACACAATTAGAAAATGGCAATCCAATTAATAGTCTAAATCTTAATAAACTATACGTACTAACCACAAGCAGAAGTGCTTCTGCCAGTGAGGGTTTAATTAATGGATTATCTTCTTACATTCAAGTTATTCAAATAGGCTCTAATACAACTGGAAAAACACAAGCATCAAGAACGCTTTATGATTCACCAAATTTTAACAGAGAGGATGTAAATCCCAATCACACTTATGCTATGCAACCACTTATAGCTAATGGGGTAAATAAAAATAATGAAGCTGTACCTGGTTCAGGTTTAGTACCATCTCTAGGTTTTGATTATGAAGAAAGGCCAATTAATTATGGTATTTTGGGCGATATAAACGAGCCTATGCTTGCACTAGCACTATCAGATATTGAAAACTCAATTGGGAAATTATCTTTAATAAAATCTCAGGCTAAATCGTCTTTAAAATTAATAAAAGACAGTAACGATTTTAATCCTCGTGAAGGCGGCATGATTATCGATTAATTTTTTTATGAATAAAAAAAGCCTCATATTCAATTTAGTATGAGGCTTTTTTAGTTGTAAAATTTGTGTTACAAATTTATATTTAATCCTAAATTAATATTTCTTCCTTTTGTTGTGTACCCCAAAATTTCAAAATAATCTTCATTAAAAATATTAGCGATGCTAATAAAAAGCTTCAGCTTAGTATTTATTAATTTTTGACTAAAATAAAAATCAACTAAAGAAAAGGCTTTTAATTCAATATTTTCAAATGTTGAAAAATCTAAATCTGTCCTACTTCCTACAAATTGATAATTTAATGAAGCATAGTTTTTTTCATTCCATTGATATCCCAAACTTGTATTTACCTTATGTTTTGGTAGGCGTAAACGCAACCCACCTTTTAATTCTGTAAACGTATAGTTTGTACTTATATTTAAGTTTTTAATAATCTTTAATTCTGCTTCAAACTCAAAACCATGAACGGTTGCTTCTGTAGTAGCATTTTCATAATTGGTTGTGTAAATAATGGTATTTTCTTCTTTTCTATTAAAATAAACCCCATTAACTCTCAATCCATTTTTGGTATTAAATTCTAAACCAGCTTCCGTAGTCGTGTTTTCTTCGGGTTGTAAATCAGGGTTTGGGCCAAAAAACCCAAATAATTGTGACAAATTAGGCGCAATAAATGAGGTAGCATAAGAGCCAAACAATTTAGTATACCCCTCTTTTAATTTAATATTGTACGATGGATTTAAGCTATAAACCAAATGCGAGCCATAGGTACTATGATTATTTAAACGGCCACCTGCATTCAAATTAAAACCAAAATCTGATACATAAACCACATTTAAGTACGGATCGGTATTTGTAAAGGACTCATCGGTATTAAATAAACTTTCATATTCACCATAATTAATACCAATTATTGTATAAAATTTATCATTAATTATATACTTATTAAAGGCATCTAAAACAAAACTTTGAGCTTCGTTAGTAGTTGAAAATGAGGATATAGTTTCTCTATTTATTTTAGAAAACGCAGCATTTACTTGAAAACTCCCATTGTTATAATTAAACTTTGGGGCGATTCCAAAGCGAGTTTGTTCCGAAATATATGCATCATCTGTATCAGCAAAAGCAAAAATTGGGGGCGGAAAACCATCAATAGCTGTTTTAAACTTATCGTAACTAGCAAAACCAGTAATTTCAAGTTTATCTGAAGCCTTATATCCTAGACTAACATTGGTATTATACCTCGAAAATGAGTCTTTTTCGGGAGTTTCTGATTTTGCTGCTGATAAACCATCAACAAATTTATTTCCAAAACTAACAACATAATTAAATTTATCTACGGAACCATTTACGGATACATTGTTAGTAAAACTAGCAACGTTATAATTTAAATCATTTTTTGGTTGATTGGTACCTATAACTGAAGAAAAACTTCCAGCTATTGAATTGCTAGATGCTTTTTTAGTGGTAATATTTATAACAGCTGTAGCTGCCCCATTACCATATAATGTACTAGCTGCACCCTTAATTATTTCGATAGATTCAACAGTATTTAAATCAAATAATCTTAAATCAAAATCATTAGAAACTAAAGAGGGGTCATTCACTTGAATTCCATCAATTAGTATTAAAACTTGTCTGTTATTTCCTCCTCTAACGTAATAGCCTAAATTATTACCTTCAGCACTACGGCTTCCATTAATCTCAATACCACTTTTGGAATTAATCAACTCTGAAATAGTTCTCCCTTGATTATTTTCAATTTCATTTCTAGAAATTTTAATAACCGTTTTACCTGAATTTTCACGTTTTAATTCAAAACGCGAATCTGTAATAACAACTTCATCAAGTTGTTGCACTTTTGTAGAATCGATTTGCTTTTGTGCAAACCCAACCATTGATATACCAATACACAGTAAACCAAAAACATGTGTTTTTTTTTTCATTTAAAGATTCATTACTCGAGAATCGCATGGATTATCATACGCAAACTTTTATCCCGAAAGTTTAACTTATTCCTTTTGAAAATGGCAGGTCTCCTGACTTGCGTCTTCATGTTGGTCTTCCCAAAGAAAAATCTTCAGTGACTTTGAAGTTTAACATGAAGCTTTATAGCTTACAGTTGCGGGAACAGTTCTGGACTTGAAAACAATTTAATCTCACCAGATTCCCTTTTAATCCATTTAATTTAAAATCAAATGAAACCAAAATTCTTAGCTAATGTAAACATCATTTTTATTTTATTGTATCAACTATTAGTATTATTTTTGAAGTATAAAAAAATTATCATGACTTCTTTACTAAGTAAAAAACAACTCGTTATAATTTCATTCGTTTTAATAGCTGCTATTATACGTTTGTTTCCACATTTACCAAACGTTACACCAATTACAGCCATGGCTCTTTTTTCTGGTGTTTATTTTACAAATAAAAAATATGCCTTTCTGGTGCCATTAATAGCTATGTTTATATCCGATTTGTTTTTAGGCTTTTCTGCTATTTCAATTTTTGTTTATCTAGCATTTATTTTAATAAGTTTTATTGGAATAAAATCAAAAAAAATAGGCATTTCAAGTGTTTTGATATCAAGTTTAAGCTTTTTTGTAATTACAAATTTTGGTGTTTGGTTAATTGGATATCCTAAAACTATTGGTGGTTTAGTAGAATGTTACACATTAGCTATTCCGTTTTTTAGAAATTCGGTAATTGGAGATTTATTTTTTACAGCAGTTATGTATTTTAGCTTCGAGTTTGTTGCAAAAAAATATTTACAAACAGCCTAGAATTTAAAAAATAATAATTCTTAAAAAAACGCTTTTTTGGCGTTTTTTTTATTTTATAAAATGTAATTTTATAGCTAAAAATTTTTTAGTTCCATTTAAATGAACGACACCATAATTCTTATAATCGCCATTATTATTTTTGCATTAACAGGTTTCTTTTTAGGCACTTATTTCTCAAAACTCAAAAGCAAAAGCGAAAGAAGCACACTTGAAGAACGTCAAAATCAAATGGGTTTAACTATTGAAGAGTTAAAACAAAATTTGAATAAAATTGAAAGTGAACGCGAGGAAATTAGAAGAGAAAAAGATTTTTTGAATTCTGAATTAGCAAGAAAAAATGCCGAATACGAAAACTTGCAACAATTAAATTTAAAACGCGATGCTGAACTTGAAATACGTCAAGAACAATTGCGAAAAGATTTTGAATTACTAGCAACTAAAATACTGGATGAAAAATCGGAAAAATTCACACTTCAGAATAAAGAAAACATCAAAAATATTTTAAATCCACTTCAAGAAAAAATTAAAATCTTCGAGGAAAAAGTAGATTTAACTCAAAAGGAAAGTATTAGTATGCATTCGGCTCTGAAAGAGCAATTACTGGGTTTAAAAGACTTAAATCAGCAAATGACAAAAGAGGCCACAAACCTAACTCGCGCATTAAAAGGTGATAGTAAAATGCAAGGTAACTGGGGTGAGTTGGTTTTAGAACGTGTACTTGAAAAATCTGGTTTAGAAAAAGATAGAGAATTTTTTGTACAACAAAGTTTTACTTTAGAAAATGGCTCTAGAGTTTTACCTGATGTAGTTTTGCATTTACCCGATGGTAAGAAAATGATCATTGATAGTAAAGTTTCTTTAACAGATTATGAGCGTTTGGTAAATGCTGAAGATGATGATAAACCGCAATTTTTAAAAGCTCATGTAAATTCTATTAGGAAACATGTCGATCAACTTTCAGAAAAAAATTACCAAGATTTATATGATATCGAATCACCAGATTTTGTGCTCATGTTTATCCCAATCGAGCCAGCTTTTGCAATAGTAGTTAATGAAGATAATAGTATTTACAACAAAGCCTTTGAAAAGAATATTGTAATAGTAACACCCTCTACCCTTCTAGCTACATTACGTACTATTGATAGTATGTGGAACAACGAAAAACAGCAACAAAACGCGATTGAAATTGCAAGACAAGCTGGAGCATTATACGATAAGTTTGAAGGCTTAGTTCAAGATTTAACTGGTGTTGGTAAAAAGATTGATGCTGCAAAAAGCGACTATTCTGCAGCTATGAATAAATTGGTTGAGGGTAAAGGAAACCTAATTACAAGTGTTGAAAAACTTAAAAAGATGGGTGCAAAAGCTAAAAAATCATTACCAGAAGCCATCATTAAACGTGCAAACGAAGACGAATAAAATTTAAATATATGTTTAAGCAAATTAAAGATTCACAAATCACTATTTCAGAACTTATGCTGCCATCTCATTCAAACTTTAGTGGTAAAATTCATGGTGGTTATATTTTAAATTTAATGGATCAAATTGCTTTTGCATGTGCCTCAAAACATTCCAGAAATTATTGTGTTACTGCTTCTGTAAATAAGGTAGATTTTTTAAATCCAATTGATGTAGGAGAATTAGTAACCCTGAAAGCATCAATTAATTATACCGGAAGAACCTCTATGGTAGTTGGTGTACGTGTAGAATCTGAAAATATACAAACAGGTGAAAAGAAGCACTGCAATTCGTCTTATTTCACTATGGTTGCAAAGGATGAAAACGGTAAAAATGTTCTTGTACCAGGTATAATTTTAGACTCTGTACAAAGTGTTAGAAGGTTTGCACGAAGTATAACCAGACAAGAACAATCTAAACATAGATCGAATCGTTTTAAACCTTCAGAATTTAAAATTGAAGAACATATAGAACTAATTAAAACACAAAATGCTAAAATTGAACTTTAGTTTTTTTTATTAAAAATAAACTCTAAAAACCGCATTTGGTGTAATGCCAAGTGAACTTTGAATAGTTTCAGTAACATCGCCATTATTAACACGATAAAAATTATTTATTTGGTTTTCTCTATCTAAAAGATTCCAGACCGAAACACCCAGATTCGCTTTAGTATGACTTCCAAATTTAAAATTATATATCGCAGAAACATCTAAGCGCATGTAATCATGAAGATTTAAAGCATTAGTTTTAGCAAAATTAACTTCATTATTTATAATCTCGTTACCCATAACTGGAAGCGTAGTAGGCTTACCAGTATGCCAGTTTAATCCTGCTGAAAATTTAAAATTATTAAGTTTAAGAGCAGATCCCAAAGTAAAAGTTTGGGTTATATTAAAATTACTTGGAAAATAATCTGATTCTAATTCAGAAAAATAATAGCGATTATCCATATAAGAATAACTTAACCAAGTTTTAAGCTTATTAAACTGTTTACTTACTAAAAAATCTAAACCTCCAACATCGTACTCCCCTTTACTTTTTACAAATTCATACTGATTTTGAAACCCTTGGCTTTGAGTAGTAATTCCATTTACAGATTTATAATAAACATCCATATCAATTAGCCATCCCTTTTTATTAAAGTTTATTCCTGTTGATATTTGCTTACTAGTAATAACAGGAATGTCTCGATTGTTTGATAACTGCCACCTACGTTTTTCAATTCCTAAAAAATCATTTTGGAAATTAATAACTTGAGATGTATTTTGATGCTTAAATTCTCCTAAAATTTCTAATGAGAAATAATTTAGAAATTGATGACTAAAATCGAGTCTTGGTTCCCAAATAGACTTTCTAAATTTTTCAATATAATTATATCTTAAACCAAAATTTAGATTTGTTTTTTTATTCAATGATTTATAATCAATCTGAGAAAACAACCCATGAGTTCTCAATACTTCGGATACCAAATTTCTAAAACGTGGTAAATCAACATCATCTAAATTAGTTATTTCAGTCTCTACAAAATGATACCCACCTAAAAAACGAAAAGAATCATTTAGTTGATAATTTGTTTTAAGTTTTATACTTGTTTCTGAAACAATATTTTCTTGTAAAAAGCGCTGAGACTCCAATAGGTTTTCGTTTACTGCTTTTAGTTTATAATCGGTTTCATAAACTTCTAACTCCGTATTTAATCTGCTGTTCCATCTTCTGATATAATGCAAAGCACCAGCAATACTATTTTGAGTTAATCGACTCTCTCGAGATTCAAGTTGATTATTAATTGTAGCATTTTCATTAAACTGAAGTATATTATTAACGTTAATAAAATTAAGTCTAACCTCATCATTATCGCTAATTTCATAAATCCATCTTAAAGATGTATCGTGAAAATCAAAAATTTCATTACTATTAGTTATTGTCATTGCATTGTTTGACACTTCTGTATTTTGAGATATTCTATCGAAAAAAGCTGTATAAGTTGGTGTTTCAACAAAATCACTAATTGACTTTCTTGCTGCAATTTGAATGGATGATTTATCATTAATCGGCACATCAACAAAGCCATTAAGATTGGTTAAGTTGACTTCTGCTATTCCTTTAAAACTATCATTTATATCTTTTTCAGTTTGCATAGCTATGGTTCCTGAAACACCATCTGTGTAACTAACATCGCTACCATTTTTTCTTAAAAAAACTGTTTGAGTTATGTGAGGATTATACATAGAAATAAGACCGAAAAAATGTCCAGATTGATACATTTTTATACCATCCCACAGAATTAAATTTTGATCATGGGTACCGCCCCTAATATTAATATTAGACACTGTCTCGTTTATACTTTGTATACCTGGAAAAGCCTGTAATGACTGCAAAACATCATCATCAATTAAACCCGGTAAAATATCAAAATTTGAAAAATTAATCTCAAAAGAACCATCGCTTAACTTACTAATTCCGCTTGTTATATAATTTGAAATTATAACTTCTGATAACGATTGAATATTTGGTGATAAAAAAATATCTAGACAATCAAAACTTGAAAATTCTTTAATTGTTTTTAGAATGTTTTTATAACCTAAAAAGCGAATAGTAATAAGATCTGAAATATTTTCAATTTGAATTTTAAAAAATCCGTTTTCGTCGGTTATTGTGGAATTATTTGATACTTGAATAGTTGCCGCTACCAGTGGTTCAGAATTAATTTTATCTTTAATATAACCACAAAAAACAATATCTTTTTTAGGTTTTATTAAAACGATACGCTCATTCATAACTAAAAATGACAGCCCTGTTTTAGTTTCAAGATATTCTAAAGTTTCTTTAAATAACAAGTTGTTAGAGGGAGGTATTAAAAAAAAATCCTCAATGGTGTCCTCAGCATAATTAAACTGAATGTTAAAGCGATGTTGTAATAAGTTTATAATATTATAAAGTGATTCTTGTTTATTAGTATTTTGGGCATAAAAACTAAAAAAAACAAAAAATAATAAAGTAAAAAAAATGTATATCTTTTTTATTCTATTTTCCATGAATTACTACCAAATTTGAAGCATTCAATTTGTAGGTCAAGTTCATAGGTTGCGTAATTGCAAAAAGGGCATTTTCAAGATTATCATGGGGAAAAGCTCCCGTAAATAATCTATTTGTATCTACATTATTGAATGTAACTTCAACATCATATTGTCGTTCTAATTCCGATAAAACATTTTTTATGGGTATGGCATTAAACTCACTCATATTAGTTATCCACTGTGGTGATGAATATACTATTTTTCCATAAGTAAATTTACCATCAAGAATTTGGTAACTATCTCCAGCTAATAATTGCATAACAATGGTATCTGAAACAACTTTAACAATCCCTTCAAAACATTTAACTTCAAAATAATTATTACGTTGTTTTACATTAAATTGTGTACCTACAACGGTTACTATGCCACTAGTCGTTTTTACATCAAAAGTTTTTCCTTTAGCCACTTTAAAATAGGCCTCACCTTTTAAAGTTAATGCTCTATTGTCGTCCCAATTTTTCGAACTAAACTCAATGGCCGAAAGCGCATTCAATTCAACCAATGAATGATCAGGAAGTTCAACGCTAGTTTTTTCACTAGCTAATGTTTCAATAACAGTAATGTTGTTGAAAAAAAATGTAAAATATAAACCTAAAGAAACAACTATAACACTTGCGATTTTAAGTAATGGACTGAACCAATTTAATTTTTTTACCAACTTTTTAGAAGCTTCATATCGAGATTTAAAGGTATCAAAATCTTCAATTTTTTGAGAATGAGATGCTTTAAAATACTTTGCATTATCAACTATATATTGACTCAAAAAAGCATCATCCAGCTTATTAAATGCTTGTTTTTCAGAATCAATAAGCTCTTCATTCAACCATTTCTTTATTAAGTATTCTTTATCCATGTAACCTTAACTTTATTATAAAACAATTTAAGCTATAAATATCCTGACTATTTTATTTTGAATCCTTCTAACTCTTTCTTTAAAATATTAAAAGCACTATAAATTCTATATTCAACAACTTTTTGAGTAACTCCTAACATCTCTGCAATTTCAATGTGTTTTTTTCCTTCAACTTTACTCAGTAAAAAAGCAACACGCTGTTCATCGGTTAAATTTTCTAAAACATTTTGATATTGCTGTAAAAATTGCTCTTTTTCTAAAATAAATTCTGGAGATTCATTTGTATAATCTTTTGGTTTAACCTGATTATATTTCAAAACTACTTTTTGGTGCTTTATTTCATTTAGCATCATGTTATTTGCAACTGTAAATAAAAACGATTTAGCTTTACTTAAAGTTACATTTTTACAATTATTCCATAATTTAACAAAAGCATCTTGAACTTTATCTGCCGGATTATATTGTTCTCCAAATTTATAATAAAGAAAGTTTTGTAAATCTTGTGCATACTTATTATAAACAAGTTCAAACACATTATCATCACAAATATTATCGTTAAGTTCTTTTGGCAAAATTTTTATTTTTTTAATGAGCCAAAGTTATATAAAAAAAAAATTAAAATTTTAAGTTGTAATAAAATACATCCTTTAGAAAAATAATGAACATAAAACGTTAATTCATTCTATTGCTTTATCAGAAATTAAAAAAATAGTTTAAAATATCCTGAAAAAACACTCATATTAAATTGAATATTACAAATAATATAAAAAAAATTTAAAAAGTTTCAGGAGTTTTTTATTATTAGTTGTTTTATTAATAAATGGCATATACAAAAGTTTTATCATCATGAAAAAGGCATCAAAAAAAATACAATTCATTTTCTTAGTTACTATAGCTTTTGCTTCATGTAGAACGGAAGACTCTGAATTAATAGAAACCCTTCCTGAAGATGTTTTAATAGCTAATTCTACTTTAGCTAGCTTGATACAAAAAACTTCAACTAATGATGGTTCGTTTGATAATATTATTGATTATGCAAATTGTTTTAATATAAAACTACCGGTAACAGTATTAGTAAATAGTGAAGAAATTGCAGTAAATACTATAGAAGATTATAAAAAAATTGAATATATTTTTGACGATTCTGACGATGACTCAGACACCATAATTATTACTTTTCCAATACAAATTATTCTTGACGATTTTAGTGTAATAACCATAAATAGTAATTCACAATTAATAAGTTATGCTAATAATTGCAATGGTGAAAATGAATATGATGACGATATTGAATGTTTAAATTTTGATTACCCCATAACAACCTTTCTGTATAATTCCAATGACGAAATCATAGATTCTAATCAAATCAATACGGATAGTGAATTTTATAATTTCATAAGAAATTTAGATTCGTCTGACTTAGTATCCATCAATTTCCCAATAAAAACGGTGCTTTTAGATGGTACAGAATTTATTATTAATGATTTAATAGAATTAGAAAACATTATTAATGCTTATAAAGATTATTGTGATGAAGATGACGATTATGATTACAATGATGATGATTGTGATGACTGTTCTCAAAATCAATTAATAAGTATTTTAACCTCTTGCCCAAATTGGACTGTTGATAAACTTGAACGAAATGGCATCGATTTTGATGATGTTTATACTGGATACACCTTTAATTTTTCTAATGATGGCACTTTAACAGTATACTACTCCGGTGGAATTGATAATGGTACTTGGACAGCAACCGGAACTGCTAACAACATTACTATTAATATCAATATCCCAGATTTACCATATTGTAATAATGATTGGATTTTACACGAAATATCTGAATATAATGAAACCAAAATTGATTTAAGAGTTGGTAATGATGATAGATTAAGATACGAAAACGATTGTAACTAAAATTAAAATAAACCCCTAAAATTTAAAACTATGAAAACAAAATTTATTTATGCAATGCTATTAATGCTTTATTTTTCATTAATGTCTACAACCTGCTCAGATGATGACATGATTATTATTGATAATACTGAAGAAATTAATAATATTAAAAACACAGTTACTTCTGAAAACTGGCAAATTACAAGTTTTATTGACTCTGGAGTTGATGAAACTAATGATTATGCTGGTTACAATTTCAATTTCAACGCAAATGGAACTTTAGCAGTAGTAAACGGAAATGAAATTATAAACGGAACCTGGTCTATAACTGATGACAGTAATAGTGACGATGACAGTAATGATTCTAATGATATTGATTTTAATATATTCTTTTCATCACCAGTTAATTTCAATGATGACTTAACTGACGATTGGGATATAGTAAGCTACAGTGCAACAAAAATTGAATTAATAGATATTAGTGGAGGAAATGGTGGAACTGATACATTAACCTTCGAAAGAAACTAAGCTAGTAGAAATACTTAAATGAAAAAGAAAAATTTCAAATCATCAAACGATTTAATCCTGTGAAATAAATAGGAAAAGTTTGGTTAGCTAGCGAACAGCTTCATTATTAATTTACTGAGGCAGTTTTTAAAAAAAATAAAAAGTTGTGAAAAAGTTAATATTATTAATTGTAGTAATAATAATTTCAGCTTGTTTATACCTGTATATATTTCAAAATCATCGAAATATTGCAAATGAAACAAGTAGTTATGAGACGAATGCAATTAACTTAATTAACGAGTTTTTTATAAATCCAACTGATTCTGAAACTAAATACCTAAATAAAACCATTGAAGTAACAGGTAATGTTACAGATATAGACCTCAAAAATATAACTATTGATAAAATAGTTTTTTGTCAATTTCATGAAAACATAGAAACATTAACAAAATCATCCCAATTAATAATTAAAGGAAGGTTTATAGGATATGATGATTTATTAAATCAAATCAAATTAGACCAATGTATTATAATCAAAAATTAAAAACTATGAAAAAAACATTACTTGTATTATTATTCTTAGGAACTGCAATTACCCAAGCTCAAACAACTCACAATTTAGATTGGAGAATAGGAATTGGAACTAATTTAAATTTAACAATATTACCGGGTGATACTGTTATATGGACCTGGTCTGATGCATTTCCTCATACAATAACTAGTAAAGCAGGAAGTGCTGAAACATTTAATAGTGGGACTTTAACTGGTAATGGTTCTTCATACTCAAAAACTTTTAATACTGTAGGTACAAATCCGTATCAATGTAATTTTCACCCATTGAGTATGGCAGGTAATATTACCGTCCAAACTTCGCTAGGAATAGAAGATTTTAAACAAAAAGGTCTATCAATATCCCCAAATCCTTCAGATAGTTTTATCAATTTAGAATTACCAAACAATATTAAAATAGATGAGATAAAAATATTTGATGCTCTAGGAAAACAGATTTATAAAAGTAATCAGTTTAAAAAAAATATAGATGTCACTAATTGGGCTAAAGGTGTGTATATTTTAAAAGTAACATCTGAAGGAATTACAAGAACTAAAAAAATATTAAAAAAATGAAAATCATAGTCTTACTTCTATTAGTAACGTCTTTAACTCTTAATTCGCAAGAAGATTTATTAAATGAAATTAACGCAGATTCAACTGCTAATGAATATGCTAGTGCAAGTTTTAAAGGATTAAAAATTGTAAATTTTGAATCTACAAAACTAGCAGGTAAAAAAGAGTTTAATTTTATAGTATCACACAGATTTAGTAGTATAAAAGATGGATTCGATACTTTTTTTGGATTAGATAATGCTGTTACACAATTAAACTTTATTTACGGAATATCTGAAAGTTTTAATATTGGTGTTTCTCGCAGTTCGTTCTTACAAATTTATGATGTATCTACAAAATATAGATTGATTAATCAAAAAGAAAACGGGTTTCCATTTACTGTTGTAGGTTTTAATTCTTTACAAATTAATTCATCATTAGATAAAGATAATATTCCTGGTTTAGAATTTAGTGATCGTTTAGGTTACGCTTTTCAATTACTGATTTCCAGAAAAATAAACACAAATTTATCTTTAGAACTAGCTCCAACTTTTTTTCATGATAACTTTATGGAAATAGCAGAACAAGACAAAACACAATATGCTTTAGGCTTAGGAGGTCGATACAAATTAGGCAAACGCTGGTCAATAAATGCTGATTATGGGTGGCATCTAAATAGAGCTAGCAACTCGCCATTTAAAAACCCTTTATCCATAGGTTTTGATTTAGAAACTGGTGGCCACGTGTTTCAAATGCATTTTACCAATTCGCAAGCAATGAATGTAAATGGATTTATGGGACAAGCAACTGGAGATTGGACAGCTGGGGATATCTATTTTGGATTTAATCTGAGTAGAACTTTTTAATAAACAATTAATTAGAAAAAAAATATTAACAAAAAACAAATCCTATGAATTTCAAAAATTTGATTACTGCACTAGCGATTTCAATACTAGTATTTAATTGTTCGAGTGGAGACGACTCAACTGAACCTGAATCAACTCCAAACCCAAATCCAAATCCATCTGGGAAAATAACTTATACTGGTAATATAAGAAGCATTATGAGTGGCAATTGTACTTCTTGTCATGGAAGCCCAACAAGTAATGGAGCACCAACATCTTATACTACTTACAATCAAGTAAGAAATGATGTAGATAAGATTATTAGTAGGATAAATAATGCATCGAATCCAATGCCTCAAAACGGATTGATGCCTTTAGCAACCAGACAATTAATACAACAATGGAAAGACGATGGTCTTTTAGAAAATTAATTAAAAATTAAATGCAAAAATTAATCTTCATATTTGTTATTGTAAGTTTAAACTGTTTTTCTCAAGACAAATACTTAACAAAAACTGGCACCGTTAACTTTGAAGCGTCTATGCCAGCTTTTGAAGAAGTAAAAGCTACAAATAAATCAGTTACAGCTATAATAAACACAAGCAATGGTGAATTTGCAGTACTTATTTTTGTAAAAGCGTTTCGTTTTAGGAATGCTTTAATGGAAGAACATTTTAATGAAAACTATGCTGAATCTGACAAATACCCAAAAGCAACTTTTAAAGGAAAAATAAAGAACTTTTCGTTAGAAAAACTAGAAATATCATCTGAATATAAAATGGATGGTGAATTAAATTTTCATGGTGTAACCAAAAACGTTAGTATAAATTTAAAATTAAATAAAGCAGAACAAAAAATCTCTCTCACTGGAAACTTGAAAGTAAAAGTTTCAGATTATAATATAAGTGTCCCAAAATTAGTAAAAAACAAAGTTTCGGAAAATGTTGATATTTCCTTTGTTTTTAACCTCAATTCCAAATGAAAAAAGCCGCTTTAAAGCGGCTTTTTTTTTATTTACTTAAATACATTTTACGTCTGGAATACAACTCATAAAAGGCATCATCTTTTAAACTATCTATGAATAAAATACTTTCTCCAGTACTTTTCATTTCTGGTCCTAAACGTTTGTCAACATTAGGGAATTTATTAAAAGAAAATACAGGCTGTTTAATAGCATAACCTTCTAACTGAGGATTAAATTTAAAATCAGTTACTTTTTTAGCCCCTAGCATTACTTTGGTAGCATAATTAACATAAGGTTCTTTGTAAGCTTTCGCTATAAAAGGGACAGTTCTTGAAGCTCTTGGATTTGCTTCTATAATATACACGATATCATCTTTTATAGCAAACTGAATATTAATGAGGCCTACTGTATGTAATGCTCTTGCTATGGTATGCGTATGATCAATTATTTGTTGCATTACTAAATCTCCTAAATTAAATGCAGGTAACGTAGCATTAGAATCTCCTGAGTGAACACCACAAGGCTCTATATGCTCCATAATACCAATAATGTAAACATTACCATCAGCATCACAAATAGCATCAGCTTCTGCTTCTATAGCACCATCTAAATAGTGGTCTAGTAGTAGTTTATTATTTGGCATGATTCTTAACAAATCAACAACATGCTCTATTAAATCTTCTTTATTAATAACAATTTTCATTCCTTGACCTCCTAAAACATAAGATGGTCTTACTAGAATTGGAAAATCTAATTCGTCAGCTAAAGCTAAAGCTTCATCTGCATTTTCAGCAATTCCAAATTCAGGATATGGTATGTTATTTTCTTTTAATAGGGTAGAAAAACTCCCTCTGTCTTCAGCTAAATCTAAAGATTCAAAACTAGTTCCAATAATTTTAATACCGTATTTCGTTAATTTTTCTGCTAGTTTTAATGCGGTTTGTCCTCCTAATTGAACAATAACACCTTCTGGTTTTTCATGACGTATAATATCATAAATGTGTTCCCAGAAAACAGGCTCAAAATATAGTTTATCAGCAGTATCAAAATCGGTAGAAACTGTTTCAGGATTACAATTTATCATGATTGTTTCATAACCACATTCTGCGGCAGCTAAAACACCATGAACACAACAGTAATCAAACTCAATACCTTGTCCGATTCTGTTTGGTCCAGAACCTAAAACTACTATTTTTTTCTTATCGCTTACAATACTTTCGTTGTGTGAAAAACGTTTACCATCGGCTGTTTCCATATCACTTTCAAAAGTAGAATAGTAATAAGGTGTTTTTGCTTCAAACTCAGCAGCACAAGTATCAACTAATTTAAATACTCTTTGTATGTTAAATTCCTCTCTTTTATTGTAAACTTGGCTCTCTAAACAATTTAGCATGTGTGCTATTTGTCTATCTCCATAACCTTTTTGTTTAGCCTCTAATAATAAGTCTCTTTCAATAGTATCGATATTGAATTTTGATATCTCTTTTTGAAGTTGAAATAACTCTTCATATTGTTTTAAATACCACATATCAATCTTAGTGATATCGTAAATTTGGCTTAAAGGAATTCCTATTTCAATAGCATCATAAATAGCGAAAACACGATCCCAACTTGCATTGGTTAATTTTTCTATTATTTGATTATAATCCTTGTAACCCTTACCATCTGCTCCTAAACCATTTCTTTTAATTTCTAATGATTGCGTAGCTTTGTGTAATGCTTCTTGGAAAGAACGACCAATTCCCATTACTTCACCAACCGCTTTCATTTGTAAACCTAAAGTCCTGTCGGCACCTTCAAATTTATCGAAATTCCAACGTGGTATTTTCACAATAACATAATCTAAAGTTGGCTCAAATAAAGCAGAAGTAGATTTTGTAATTTGATTATCTAATTCATCTAATGTATAACCAATAGCAAGTTTTGTAGCTATTTTAGCAATAGGATAACCTGTAGCTTTGCTTGCTAGTGCCGAAGAACGTGATACACGTGGGTTAATTTCTATGGCAATAATATCTTCTTTTTCATCAGGGCTAACTGCAAACTGCACATTACAACCACCTTCAAAATCGCCAATACTACGCATCATTTTGATAGCCATATCACGCATTTTCTGATAAGTTCTATCGCTCAATGTCATAGCTGGAGCTACCGTAATTGAATCACCAGTATGAATACCCATTGGATCCATATTTTCAATAGAACAGATAATTACAACATTATCATTTTTATCTCGAAGTAACTCTAGCTCATACTCTTTCCAACCCATCATAGCTTTATCAATCATCACCTCGTGTATTGGCGAGATTTCAAGACCTCTTCTTAACAAACTATCATAATCCTTTTCATCATGAACGATAGCTGCACCTGCACCACCTAGTGTATAAGAAGCTCTAATACATAATGGAAATCCAAACTCTTGAGCAATTTCTTTACCCTTTAAAAAAGAGGTAGCTGTAGCTTGTGGTGCCATTTCAACACCTATTCTACCCATTAATTCTCTAAACTGTTCTCTATCTTCGGTAATATTAATGGCATTAATATCTACACCTATTAATTCAACTCCAAAATCTTTCCAAATACCTTTGTCATCAGCTTCTATACATAAATTTAAAGCCGTTTGTCCACCCATCGTAGGTAACACCGCATCAATTTGCGGATGCTCTTTTAAAATTTTAATTATAGATTTTGTTGTAAGTGGTAATAAGTAAACGTGATCCGCCATTGATGGGTCTGTCATAATAGTGGCAGGATTAGAATTGATTAAAATTGTTTCAATTCCGTCTTCTCTTAATGAACGTAAAGATTGAGATCCTGCATAATCAAATTCACATGCTTGTCCAATTACAATAGGTCCAGAGCCAATAATTAAGATGGATTTTAGTTTTTCGTTTTTTGGCATTTTTTTGCAGTTATATGTTGGGTTTAAATATTTTACAAAAATAGTAATCAGTAGATATAAAAAAAGGCGTTACACTTAAGTAACACCTTTTAATTATGAACAATTGTTAATCATTATTTTTTATGTCTAGATTCAGATGACACAGATAATTTTTTTCTTCCTTTAGCTCTTCTACGAGCTAATACCTTTCTACCATTGGCAGATGCCATTCTTTCTCTGAAACCATGTTTGTTTCTTCTCTTTCTTTTAGAAGGCTGAAATGTTCTTTTACTCATTATCTTTTATCTTTAATTCTGAATTGTAAATATTATCTAGAAGGCTTTCTTAAAACCGAGGGCAAATATACAAAGCCTTTATTACTTTGCAAACCATTTTTAAAAAAATATTTTTTAATTTTTTAATTTACCCTAAAAGCCTTGTCATACCTTTATTTATTTGGACTAAGCCGTTTTTTTTATCAATTCTCAATAGGTTGTTTTTCATAAAAATTTAGTTTCTTTGCAGCTAAAAACATCAAATAACGATTCAATTTATTACAAAACAATCTTTTTTTACTTCAAACAAAATAAATATGTACAATAAAATTATAAAACTAATAATCGCTGCAGGAATTATTGCCCTTGCTGTATTTCAATTTACTGAAGGCAATATAGGGAATGGTATCATGTTTATATTATTATCATTAATGTTCATATTCCTTTATTTCAAAAATGAATTTATTTTATTGGCATTTTTAAGACTTAGAAAGCAAGATTTTGAAGGTGCTAAAAAATGGCTAAACAAAATTAAAAATCCAGAATCTGCATTAGTAATTAAACAACAGGGGTATTTTAATTATTTACATGGTATTATGGTTTCTCAAAGCAATATGAATGAAGCCGAAAAATATTTCAAAAAAGCTATTTCTTTAGGTTTATCAATGGATCATGATTTAGCAATGGCTAAGTTAAACTTATCAGGAATTGCTTTTTCTAAACGCAGAAAAATAGAAGCTGAAAAATTACTTCAAGAAGCACAAAAGCTTGATAAGCAAGGTATGTTAACAGATCAAATTAAAATGATGAAGGAAAACATGAAGCGTTCTCAAATTCCTAATCAGCATTACGGTAGTGGCGGATCATTAAGAGCTCAAAAAAGAAGAGGTTAAGTAATGCTTTATTGTACATCGTAGTACCCCTTTTCTGGTATTTCAATTTGATATAATTTCTTAGACTTGTTATTTAAGTGAGGCTCGCGTAACCAAGGGTTATGTAGTTTTAATATCTTATAGTTAATGTTATAGTTTTGAGCAAACTCAGAAAAATCTGAAACAGCGGTATCAACTTCAACTTTAAAAGTAGGTACGTTACTATACAAATCTTTTTCTCTAAAATTAAAACCATACTTAGTTGGGTTATTCAAAATCTCTTTTAAGGCAACAATTCTAAAAAGATAACGCCCTGTTTCTTCTCCTAATAACAAATCATAATAATCTGTTACGTTTTGTTCTTTTAATTTTCTTGAAATTCCCGCAGTTCCAGCATTATAAGCTGCAGCAGCTAACGTCCAAGACCCTAATTCTTCCTTAGATTTTAGCAAATATTTACATGCTACTTCTGTAGATTTCTCCAAATGATAACGCTCATCTACATTATCGTTAACTTCTAAACCATTTTCTCTACCTGTTGCAGGCATGATTTGCCAAACACCTCTTGCTCCTGCAGGAGAAACCGCATTTGTTAAACCACTTTCAATAACAGCTAAGTACTTAAAATCGTCGGGTATATTATGTTTTTTTAATATGGGTTCAATTATTGGGAAATACTTTTTAGCTCTTTTAAACATTAATAATCCATTAGATTGCCAATAGGTGTTAACTAATAGTTCTCTATCCATACGCTCTAAAATATCTAAATTTTTGAGAGGCATAGCTTCATCTGCAAAATTTAAATCAGCAGGAACTTGTATAGCATAAACATTATAATCGTTAATTAATTTTTTTTCAAAATTTTCATCTGTTGGAGCTTCTTGTAGGGCATAAATAAATAGGGTGCATAAACTTAATAATCCCACAAACGCCAGGGCTTTTTGTAATGTCTTCATTCTAAAAAGTTTTTATAAATATATGAAAAAATCAGTTAGTTGTTTAAAATAATCTTTGGCAAATTCTCATTAAACCATTTGTATTTATTAATAATCATAATATGTGTTCCGCCTGTTATAGTAATACAATTTGAAATATTTTTTATAGGAAATACAACATCATTATCGCCATGAATATGTATGATTTTAGGGTTATAATCTTTCTGACTCCAACAAACCATATTTTCAATGGCCCAATCTAAATATTTACTATCATTTATAGATAAATATTTTTTATATAGTTCTAAACGCTTAGTTACATTTGCACCAAAAGCATATTTTGCAAAAAAATCAATATTGCTTAATAATTGCGTTGGTATCAATTTATAAGCTTTTGTAGTCCTAGCTAGTAACATTTTTTTTGGAAGCTCTTTTATAGATTTAACACTAGAAACTATAATGAGTTTTTCAACATTAATATGCTTACTTATTTCCTGTACTAAAACACCTCCAAAAGAAACACCAAGCAATACACTATTTTTGTGTTTTATATTTTTAGAAATCCTAAGTGCATAATCACTTAAATTTTCATTGCTAATGGGTATTAACCATTCTAATAAATGAATTTTAAATTGATTTTTTGGTAATTTTATATACTCAAATATTTTTGAACTCGCTGCCATACCTGGCATAAAGTATACATGGATAATTTCTTTGTTCATTTTTTATAAATACTATTTGTAATTTAATTAAAAACTAATTTCTAATAGTTTATTTTAGAAGAGATTAACTTAAAAACTAACTAATGGTATTGTTTTTTTTTGTACTTTTGCATCACAAACTTATAGAAAATAGTCTTCACTATTTTTATGATTCCAAATAATTTAAAAAATAAACTATGGTTGATGTAGCTGAACTTATTGACAACGATTTTTTACGCCAATTTGAATTAAAAATTGATGACCATTTAGCAAAAATTGAATACTCTTTACAAGAAAGAAAGATTTTTTTAACCAAATTAATTATCCCAGAAGAAATTAAGGACGAAAATTTTAAAAAAGAATTTTTAGCGGCAGTTTTTGATCAGATTAATGAACGTAACCTTAGTATTGTACCAACGAGTCCTGAAATAGCTAAATTTGTAAGAGGGAATAGAAAATATAAGCGTATGCTTCCTGTAGGTGTTAGAATATAGAATAGAAAATATTAAAAATAGAGGGTCCGAAAATCTAAAAGTTTTCGGATTTTTTTTATGATACTAATTCTTTCACAAAATCAAATCGTACCAAACCATCATCATCAATTTTAGTTAATATAACTTCGTGAAGCGTATTTACTAATTCTGGATTCCAAGCAGATTTAACTTTTACATAATTTTCAGTAAAACCATGTATGTAGCCTTCCTTATTCTCACCCTCAAATAAAACCGTTCTTTTGGTTTCTAATTGGTTTTCATAAAATGCTCGACGCTTTTTAACCGATAAACCACGAAGCATTTTACTACGTTTGCTTCTAACATTTTTTGGCACAACACCTTCCATATTAGCAGCTTCAGTATTATCACGCTCAGAGTAAGTAAAAACGTGCAAATATGAAATATCCAAATCGGTTATAAAATTATAGGTCTCTAAAAAATGCTCATCTGTCTCTCCTGGAAAACCTACAATAACATCAATACCAATACAAGCATGTGGCATAACTTGCTTAATTTTTGAAACACGATCAACATACAACTCACGCATATAACGGCGTTTCATTTTTTTAAGAATCTCGTTGCTTCCAGATTGAAGAGGTATATGAAAATGTGGTACAAAAGCTCTAGATTTTGAAACCAAATCAATGGTTTCATTTTTCAATAAATTAGGTTCTATGGATGAAATTCGTAAACGTTCAATCCCATCAATCTTATCTAATTCGGTTACCAAATCTAAAAAAGTATGTTCGTGTTTTTTATTACCAAACTCGCCTTTACCATAATCGCCAATATTAACGCCTGTTAATACAATTTCTTTGATATTTTGAGCTGAAATTTCCTTGGCATTATTGATAACATTAAACATGGTATCGCTACGTGAAATACCTCTAGCTAAAGGAATGGTACAGTAAGTACATTTATAATCACATCCATCTTGAACTTTTAAAAAAGCACGTGTTCTATCACCAATAGAATAACTACCAACATAAAAATCTGCCTCTTCAATTTCACAGGAATGAACTTCTCCAAAATCATTTTTAGAAAGGTCGTTTATATAATCTGTTATTTTAAACTTTTCAGTAGCACCAAGCACTAAATCCACTCCATTAACATCTGCTAATTCTTGAGGTTTTAACTGGGCATAGCAACCTACAGCCGCTACAAAAGCATCAGGATTAGCTTGTTGCGCTTGCTTTACAATAGATTTAAAACGCTTATCTGCATTTTCTGTAACTGAGCACGTATTAATTACATAGATATCTGCTTTTTCAGCAAAATCTGCACGATCAAACCCTTCATCGGTAAAACCTCTTGCAATAGTTGAAGTTTCCGAAAAATTAAGTTTACAACCTAAAGTATAAAATGCGACTTTCTTTTTCATTATAATTGCAATCTTGAATTTGCTTCAAGATTTAATAAAATTTATCTTTACCCATTAAAATATTGCAAATTTACAACTAATAAGTTAGATGATAAAACCTATTTCAAAACAATTAATTAGCTATTTATCAATTAGTTGTGTTCTATTTTTATTCTTATCATGTAATTATAACATCAATAAAAACAAAGACCTTTTAGTTTTTCGTTACAATGAATATGCGAATATCAACACTTTAGATCCAGCTTTTTCCAGAACCCTTCAAGATAATTCTGTTTGTAATCAATTGTTTAATGGATTGGTACAACTAGATAGCGATTTAAATATTTTACCATGTATAGCTAAAGATTGGAGCATATCTGAAGATGGAATTTTTTATGAATTTTCATTAAGAAAAGATGTTTATTTTCATAAACACCCTTTATTTGGTAAAGATTCTACAAGAAACGTTACTGCTAAAGATTTTGAGTTTAGTTTAAACCGTTTAAGAGACAAAAAATTAGCCGCGCCAGGTAGTTGGGTTTTAAATAAAGTTAAAGCCTTTTCGGCTGTAAACGACAGCACTTTCCAAATAGAACTAAGTCAACCTTTTCCGGCTTTTATTGGGCTTCTTACCATGAAATATTGCTCTGTAGTTCCTAAAGAAGTTGTTGAATATTATGGGACAGATTTTAGAGCACACCCTATTGGAACTGGACCTTTTAAATTTAAACGTTGGGAAGAAAACATAAAAATGGTTTTTAGAAGAAATGAAAATTATTTTGAAACTGATGAAAACGGAAGTCAAATACCTTATTTAGAAGCAGTTGCTATTACTTTTTTGCCAGATAAGCAAAGTGAGTTTCTGCAATTTATTCAAGGAAATTTAGATTTTTTAAACAGTTTAGATTCCTCTTATAAAGATGAATTATTAACTGCAAAAGGATCGCTTAGAGAATCCTACTCAAAATCGATAAATATGATTAGAGGACCTTACTTAAACACAGAATATTTAGGGTTTTATCTGGATTCAAAAACACAAGAAATACAGTCAGAACTTATCAGAAAAGCTATTAATTATGGTTTTGATAGAAAAAAAATGATGATTTATTTAAGAAATGGTATTGGAAATCCTGCAAATGGCGGCTTTATCCCTGAAGGTTTGGCTGGATATAACGAAGCTATTGGTTTTACCTATCAACCAAATAAAGCAAAAGAACTTGTTGAACAATTTAAAAAAGAAAGCGGTATTTCTAATCCGGAAATCACGTTAACTACCACCAGCAATTATTTGAGTTTTTGCGAATTTATTCAGAGAGAACTTGAAAAAACTGGTTTAACAATTAATATTGATGTCATGCCTGAAGCAACATTAAGATCAGCTCGTTCAAATGGAAAAGTAGATATGTTTAGAAGCTCTTGGATTGCAGATTATTTAGATGCCGAAAATTATTTATCGATTTTTTACAGTAAAAATTTTGCCCCAAATGGCTCGAATTATTTCCACTTTAAAAACAAAATTGTAGATAGCTTGTACAACAAAGCCTTCTCTATTACTGATATTGAAAAAAGAAAACATTTATATACAACCATAGATTCTTTAGCTATGGATCATGCTATTATGGTTCCATTATACTACGATGAAGTGGTACGTTTTACTCAAAAAAACGTAAAAGGTTTAGGCATCAATCCAATAAATATGTTGGATTTAAAAAAAGTGAAGAAGCTATAAAAACTTCTCCAATTTTTAATCAACCTAAGAAACCGTGCTATAAATTAATCAGCATATAAAAAGCTGCTAGTAGCAAGGAATAAAAAAAGAACAAAAACAGTTCTAACTTATTTTTATCTATAAACTTTTCCATTATCAATATAAATTATTGGCAATAGCAAGAATCTCGTTATTAGTTAAAGCCCTTCCATAAAAAAGTAAATCATCTAATTTACCAAAGAATCTTTCGGTTCCTGATGCCGTTAACGCACCAATAACTATATTATTAGCACCCCAATTTATATTGGCTGGTTGCGAGACAGACTTTACCAAAACACCATTAATATAAATGCTCCAAACCGTATTCTCGACTTTTAAAGCGTAATGAAACCATGTATTTGAGGGTAAATCGTTATCTGAGGTTACGTGGTAATATGTTGGATTGTAAAAATGCGCACTGGCTTTTCTGTTCAATAATTTCATAACATACTCTCTACCCGTTCCTGCCTTAGCAACAATAGTTTGGTCGCCCATTAAATTTGATAAATTAGAATCGTGATATACCCTAGCTCAAATAGTAAAATTATCAATATTGGTTCCAAATGAAGGTATGGACATATACCCATTGTCAAATTGAAAAGCGGCATTTAACTTTCCAAACCTGTTAGCAACGACATTTAGACCAGTACTAGAGACATTCATAACGTTGTGATTGTTTCCAGAGCCATCAAACATATTTGAATTAAAGGGGTAATAAGCCAACAAGCCATTTTCTGGTCCAGGAACATCCAAAAGCGTTATTTCTACATTGATTGATGTTGTTAATTCTCCATCCGTAATTTCTAGCCGTAGGAAAGATGAGTTTATAAATTTTATTGAAACTAATTTGGAGATTTAATCTCTTCTAAACTTTTTGGTCTCATCAAAAATATGTTCAAGAATATCCTTGTCTTGTTGCGTTAATCCAATACCTCTTCTACTCATTACAACCTCAGCAACTTCAAAAGCTTTATTTGTTAAAAAAGTAGTAAAACCAGCATGCCCACCCCAACTAAAACTAGGTACAAAATTTCTTGGGAAGCCACTACCAAAGATATTAGCACTAACTCCAACTACTGTGCCTGTGTTAAACATGGTATTGATACCACATTTACTATGATCACCCATCATAAGTCCGCAAAACTGTAAACCCGTTTTAGCAAAACCTTCGGTATTATAATCCCATAAACGAACTTCGGCATAATTATTTTTTAGATTAGAATTATTAGTATCTGCACCTAAATTACACCATTCTCCTAAAACAGAATTACCTAAAAAGCCATCATGCCCTTTATTAGAATATGCAAAAATAACAGAGTTATTAACCTCTCCTCCTACTTTACTGTAAGGTCCAACAGTGGTTGGCCCATAAATTTTAGCTCCTAATTTCACGGTAGCATGCTCGCATAAAGCAAAAGGACCACGAATAATAGAACCTTCCATTATTTCTGCATTTTTTCCTATGTAAATGGGCCCCTTACTAGCATTAAGCGTAGTAAATTCAAGCTTTGCGCCTTCTTCAATAAAAATATTTTCTGCAGCAATTATATTATTACTTGATGGAATAGGCTGGGATTTTCTATTTGCTGTTATTAAATTAAAATCTTCTTGAATGGCTTCTCCATTCTTGGAAAAAATATCCCATGTATTCTCAATTTTAATAATCTCGTCTGCAAACTCTATAGCTTCAAAACTTTTGAAATCGATATCTTCTTGAGTTTCTTTGGTATAAAAAGCTATCACATCTTCTTCTCTAAAAATGGCTTGATTTTCTTTTAAATCTTTAACCATTTCAACCAACTCCAAATTTGGTAAAAAAGATGCGTTTATCATAACATTATCATCTATTTCAACCATCGGATATTTTTCTGACAAATAATCTTCTGTTACCGTAGTTGTTGTAGTACCTAAAAAAACTTCCCATTTTTCTCTTATGGTTAAAATGCCTACACGAATTTCTGCAACCGGTCTTGTAAATGTAAACGGCAATAAATTGTTGCGAGATGGTCCATCAAAAAGTATATAATTCATGTGTGATTAAAGGTTAAAAGCCAAAAAATTAAAAGTATTAATTTACATTTTCTTAAAGCTTATTATTTAAACAAAAATAGATGAATTGAGTATAATAAAAAAAGCCTTTCAAAATTGAAAGGCTTTTTAGTATGATATATATCTAAATTATTTTTTAAATTTAGAATATTTATTTTTGAATTTATCAATACGACCAGCAGTATCTACTAATTTAGATTTACCTGTGTAGTATGGATGAGATGTTCTTGAAATCTCCATTTTAATTAATGGATACTCAACACCATCTACTTCAAGAGTTTCGTTAGTAACTGCAGTAGATTTTGTTAAAAACACATCTTCATTAGACATATCTTTAAAAGCTACTATTCTATAATTTTCTGGATGTATACCTTTTCTCATCGCTAAATGCTTTAATTCTTTTCAATTTTAGAAGTGCAAATTTACTTATTTTTTAGAAACTCACAATAGTTTTATTAATTTTTATTTTTGTAAATATTTGTAACGTTTTACTATCTTTATTTACTAACAATAAAACTAATCAAATTATATAGAATATTATGGAAAAATCAATGAAATCGTTAGCTACAAATTGGGGCTTGTATTTAGGTGTTATTTTAGCATTACTAGGTGTTATCGGATATGTTAATCTAGATTTATTAACAAAATGGTGGTTTGGTATTAGTATGTTAATACTAATTATTGTTTTTGGAATTGTGTCAGCAATGAAATCTAAAGCTTTACAAGGTGGATTCATAAGCTTTAAACTAGCTTTTACTTCATTTTTTATTACTGTAGCTTTAGGTTTAGTTGTAAGCACTTTTGTAACTATCGTAATTTACAACTTTGTGGATCCAGAAGCTGCTGTTACCCTAAAGGAGAAAATTATAGATAGTCAAGCTGAAATGATGCAAAATTTTGGTGCACCCGAAGAGGCTATAGCTAAAGCATTAGAAGAATTTGAAGCGCAAGAAAACATGTTTGCTATTGGACAGGTACTAAAATCATTAGCTTTTCAACTTATTGGTTATATCATTGTAGGTCTTATTGCAGCATTGGTTATTAAAAAAAATAACCCAGACGAAGCATAGCATAAATTTAGTATTTTTGAAATATTATATTTTGAAAATATTTAAATGAATATATCAGTAGTCATACCACTACTTAACGAACAAGATTCTTTAACGGAATTACATGATTGGATTGCAAAAGTTATGCAATCCAATCACTTTTCATATGAAATTATCTTTATTGACGATGGTAGTACCGACAATTCTTGGCAAACCATCAAACAACTTTCTAAAAAAAATGACCAAGTTAAAGGCATTCGTTTTTTAAAAAATTATGGTAAATCGCAAGCTCTTCATGCAGGTTTTGAAAAAGCCAAAGGCAATGTTATAATAACAATGGATGCAGATTTACAAGATAATCCTGATGAGATTCCAGAACTTTATAATATGATTGTAAATGATGGATTCGATTTGGTGTCTGGTTGGAAAAAGAAACGTTATGATTCTATTATTTCAAAAAATCTACCTTCTAAACTTTTTAATTGGGCTGCAAGAAAAACATCTGGTGTAAAATTACATGATTTTAACTGTGGGCTTAAAGCATACCATATTGATGTTGTAAAAAATATTGATGTCAATGGGGAAATGCATCGATACATCCCACTTCTCTCTAAAAATGCCGGTTTTACTAAAATTGGTGAAAAGGTTGTATTGCATCAAGCAAGAAAATACGGTGAAACTAAATTTGGCATGAACCGTTTTGTTCATGGTTTTCTAGATTTAATCACAATTTGGTTTTTATCACGTTTTGGTAAACGCCCTATGCATTTATTTGGTGCTTTAGGCGTTATTATGTTTGCTATTGGATTTGGTTTTTCTTTATATTTAGGTATTGATAAATTATTTTTAAACCCAACAGGTAGGTTAATAACCCAGCGTCCACAATTCTTTATAGCACTATCAACAATGATTATTGGTACGCAATTTTTTGTTGCTGGATTCCTTGGGGAAATAATTTTAAGAAACCGAACAGATAAAAAACGCTATTTAGTTAAGGATGAAATCAATTTAAACTGAAATAACGCCATTTCATCCAAAATGATGGCAATTTTAAAAGCTGTTTTAATGCAATTGTTTACTTTTGGTTAATATTTTAAAGCACTATGATACACATCGAACCAAAAATTTTAGATAGGATTAACACATGGTTGACGCCTGTTTTTGACAACGATACTCAAGAAAAAATTAAAAATAGCATTGCTAATAATCCAACTGATATTCAAGAAAGCTTTTATAAAGACTTAGAGTTTGGAACTGGAGGCATGCGTGGTGTTATGGGAGTAGGTACTAATCGTATTAATAAATATACGCTAGGTAAAAGCACCCAAGGCTTAAGCCAATATTTACATAAACAATTCCCAAATCAAACACCAAGAGCTGTAATTGCATACGATTGCAGACACAACAGTAAATCGCTTGCAAAAGTAGTTGCTGATGTATTTTCTGCTAATGGTATTGAAGTATATTTATTTGAAGATTTAAGACCAACTCCAGAATTATCATTCGCAGTTAAACATTTAAACTGTCATTGTGGTATTGTTTTAACAGCTTCTCATAACCCACCAGAATACAATGGATATAAAGTATACTGGCAAGATGGTGGACAATTAGTACCACCTCAAGATGGAGAAATAATTAATATGATTAATGTTTTAAATTATTCAGATATTAGATTTGAAGCAAATAATAGCTTAATTCATTACATTGGGAAAGATGTTGATGATGTTTTTATTGAAGCCGCAGTAAAAAATGGAAGCGTTGGTGCTAGTCAAGCAGCAAAAGATGATTTAAAAATTGTTTTTACATCATTACACGGAACCTCAATTACAGCTGTTCCTGAAACTTTAAAACGTGCTGGTTTTAAAAATGTACATATTGTTAAAGAACAAGAAGAGCCAAATGGTGATTTTCCAACGGTAGCTTCTCCAAACCCTGAAGAACCTGCTGCATTAAAAATGGCACTAGAACTTGCTGAAAAAGTAAATGCGGATATCGTAATTGGAACGGATCCTGATTGTGATAGATTAGGAGTTGCTGTTCGTAATAACCAAAACGAGCTCCAATTACTTAATGGAAATCAAACCATGTTAATGATGACTGATTTCTTATTAAAACAATGGAAAGCTAAAGGTAAAATTAAAGGTAAAGAATTTATTGCTACTACTATAGTTTCTACTCCAATGCTTAACAAATTGGCAGATTCATATAAAGTAGATAACAAAATAGTTTTAACAGGTTTTAAATGGATTGCAAAACTTATTAAAGATTTTCCAGAACTTGATTTTATAGGTGGTGGTGAAGAAAGTTTTGGTTTTATGGTTGGCGATTTTGTAAGAGATAAAGATGCTGTAACATCAACATTATTAGCGTGCGAAATTGCAGCTATAGCAAAATCTAATGGAAGTTCTTTTTACAAGGAATTACTTAAACTATATGTAGAACATGGATGCTTTAAAGAAAAATTAGTTTCTTTAACAAAAAAAGGTATTGAAGGCGCACAAGAAATAAAACAAATGATGACGAATGCGCGAGAAAATCCACTTAAAATAGTAAACGGGGCTAAGGTTGTTAAAATAGAAGATTATGATCTATCTGTATCAAACAATTTAATTACTGGCAAAAAAACTAATATAAACATTCCAAAATCTAATGTTATTATATATTATTTAGAAGATGGTAGTCAAGTAGCTTTAAGACCAAGTGGTACAGAGCCAAAAATAAAGTTTTATGTGAGTGTGAATAGCACTTTAGATGCTGTTGAAAATTTCAAAAACACTGAAATACAACTAGATGCCAAAGCAGATGCCATATTAAAAGATATGAAACTTATTTAATACTATTAACTTTTAGTAAATTTGCATGCTTTTATGGATTCCATAAAAGCATGTTTTATAAATAGACAATTCTTATTTAATGAATCAGTTTGTAAATATTTTAAAATACGCAAGACCTTATAAAAGTTATGCTATTGGGCATATTATATCTAATGTATTGTTTGCCTTATTTAGTACCTTATCCATGATAGCATTAAAACCTATGTTAGATGTTATTTTTGTCAAAAATGTTGACAAACTTGGAAACGAAGTATTAAACAATACTCCTTTAAAACCTGAATATCAAGGTTTTTTAAAATTAGCTGATTTTTTAAAAGATATGCTCGCTTACCAAATGTACGAATTTACAGGAGGAGATAAGTCTAAAGCTTTGGTATTTGTTGTTGGACTTATAGTTGTTGCTTTTTTACTTAAAAATTTATTTGGTTACCTAGCTAACTATTTTATGGTTTTTTTAAGAAATGGTGTTGTTAGAGATCTCAGAAATGCGGTTTATAGAAAAACGGTTGAGTTACCCCTGTCGTACTTTTCTGAGCAAAAGAAAGGCGATATTATGGCTAGGGTTACAAACGATGTTTCAACGCTACAATACTCCATGCTTCCTGTTTTGGAGCTTATTATCAGAGAACCTTTAACTATTATTTTCACAATAATAGCCATGGTTTATTTAAGCCCAAGTCTAACACTTTTTGTTTTCGTTTTTATACCAATTACTGGCTTAATCATTTCTAGAATAGGTAAAAGTTTAAAAAGAAAATCTGATCGTGTACAACAAGAACAGGGTGTTATTCTATCAACTTTAGAAGAAACACTAACTGGATTAAGAATCATAAAAGGCTTTAATGCAGAAGAAAAATTTGATACTAAGTTTCAAGAATCATCTACTCGTTTTTATAATTTTTCAAATAAATTAATGAATCGTCAAAACTTGGCGTCACCTGCTAGTGAGGTTCTTGGTATTTTTGTAATTGCTATTTTATTATGGTATGGTGGTCAACTAGTATTAAAAGAAGGAAGTTCTGGTGGTTTGGATGCAAGTTCTTTTTTAGTCTATATGGGTTTGGCTTATTATATTTTAACTCCTGCAAAAGCAATATCTCGTGGACTCTATAATATTAAACAAGGTAATGCAGCCGCTGAAAGAGTTCAAGAAATTATTGATACTCCTAATCCACTTAAAGACAAAGAAAACGCAATTATTAAATCGAACTTTGATTCAGAAATAAAATTTAATAACATATCATTTAAATATCAAGATGATTTTATTTTAAAAGATTTTTCACTAACAATTCCGAAAGGAAAAAAAGTAGCCTTAGTAGGGCAATCTGGTAGTGGGAAATCTACTATTGCTAATCTTATTACTCGTTTTTATGATGTGAATGAAGGTTCCATTCTAATTGATGACATTGACATTAGAGAATTAACTGTTTCATCTTTAAGAAATCAATTAGGTATCGTAACTCAAGATGCCATTTTATTTAACGATAGTATAAAAAACAACTTAAAACTGGGTGATTGTAATGCAACTGATGAAGCTATTATTGAAGCTTTAAAGATTGCAAATGCATGGGAATTTGTTAAAGATTTACCAAATGGTATAGAAACCAATATTGGTGATTCCGGAAACAAACTATCTGGTGGTCAAAAACAACGTTTAAGTATTGCCAGAGCCGTTTTAAAAAACCCTCCTATAATGGTTTTAGATGAAGCAACTTCTGCATTAGATACAGAAAGTGAACGCTTAGTACAAGTAGCACTTGAAAACATGATGAAAAATAGAACTTCTATTGTAATTGCACATAGATTATCTACTATTCAAAACGCAGACGAAATTGTAGTTTTAAATAAAGGAGAAATTGTAGAACAAGGTAAACACATAGATTTAATTGCTAAAAACGGTGTTTATAAAAAACTTGTTGATATGCAAAGTTTTGAGTAAAACAAACTATTACAAATATAAAAAAGGATAGAGATTTGGGCTTCTATCCTTTTTTTTATTCACAGTTAGACTTGGGGAAGACTAACCACATAAGTAGGTTTCTGATACAAATTTAAATTAAATTTTAAGTTTATACAAGAAAAAAATGTATTTTGTCGATTTTAAATGTATTTTGTCGATATAAAATTATTTAAATAACTGATTTTAAATAAGTTATATTTTTAAGTTATTTAAAAAAAATAGACTTTAAACTTTTAGTAAATTTAATAGTCTAATTAGCAAAGTGTTTTTGTGATTGAAGAAGCTAAATTATTAGAACAATTAAAATCTGAGAATCAAAAAGACAAGGGATTTAAAGCGTTAATAACGCAATATAAAGAACCTTTGTACTGGCACATACGTAATATTGTAAAATCTCATGATGATACAGACGATGTCTTACAAAACACTTTCATAAAAGTTTTCAGAAATATTCATAATTTTAAGGGAGATAGTAAATTATACTCTTGGATGTATCGAATTGCCACTAATGAATCTCTAACATTCATTAATAAAAATGCTAAAAGATTGCAAACTTCTAATGAAGAAATGAAACTATTCGCTATTAATAATTTAGCTACAGATGTTTATTTTGAAGGTGATGTTATTCAACTTAAATTACAAAAAGCAATAGCTACTTTGCCAGAAAAACAGCAATTAGTTTTCAATATGAAATATTTTCAAGAACTAAAATACAAGGATATGTCAGATATTTTAGAAACCAGTGAAGGTGCTTTAAAAGCATCTTACCATATCGCCATAAAAAAAATTGAAGCTTATTTAACTAAAAATTAAACCTTTAACAAAAATATAAGTCTTAATACTAAGATGAAACAAAATAAATTAAATAACATTAAAGAAGCTGGATTTAAAGTTCCTAAAGATTACTTTGAAAATTTTGATGATGTTTTATTAAGTTCTATAAAAATTAAAGAACTATCAGATAGATCAGGCTTTAAAATTCCCAAAAACTATTTAGAAACACTTGAATACAAAATTTTAGATAAAGTTTCAGAAAAAGAAAATATTAAAGTTATTTCACTTTTTAATCGAAAGAATTTTGTTTATGCTTCTAGTATTGCTGCAGCTATTTTACTATTATTCAACCTATCTATTTTTGAAAGAAATATTACTTTTGATAGTTTAGATATTGAAACAGCTGAGAATTATATTATCAATGAAGGTGTTGACTCTTATGAAATTGCCAACTTACTAACATTAGAAGAGCTTACAGAAGAGAATTTTATAGATTATAATTTTAATGAAGAAAATATTGAATCATACATTGTTAATCATATTGATATTGAAAGCCTAATGGTTGACTAAAAAAAATAATTATGAAAAAAATTACTATAATATTATTACTTTTTACCTGTTTAAGTCTATTTTCTCAATCTCGAAGAGATAAAATTAAGGCTCTTAAAGTTTCGTTTATTACCGAAAGACTTAATTTAACTCAACAAGAAGCCCAAAAATTCTGGCCTATTTATAATGATTTTGATGATAATTATTTAAAAATTAAACACTCAGAGATCAGAAGTATAAATAAAGAATTTAAAAGTAATACTGTTACTTTATCTGATGAAAAAGCTAATGAGCTTTTAAATAAGCTTATGGATGCTGAAAATAAACTACATAATTTAGATATAGACTTGATAGCTAAATTGAAAAAAGTTATATCTCCAAAAAAAATCATTTTATTAAAACAGGCTGAAGAAGATTTTAACAAAAAACTTTTTGAACAATTTAAAAAATGGCGCGAGCAAGGTAGAAAAGATAATTAAAAAAAGGAGCTAAAAAGCTCCCTTTTTTTATCTGAAAATAAGTTTTGATATACGTTTTAGACCTGCGGCATAAGCAATACTATCATTTAAAAACCGAATCGTATAAAAACCTTCATCACTTAAGTGCTTCCAAGTTTCTCCAGCATCATTACTGTAATCAATACCTTTAAAACCAATAGCAACCAACTCCTTCCCTTCTCTATTTGGAATGTATTGCACACAACTTCTATAACCTAGATTTTTGTTTTGAGAAACTAATTGCCATGTTTTTCCGCCATCTGTAGATTTTATTTTATTGGCACTATTATCATCAGGTTTTGTATAATCGCCACCAATAGCAAACCCATTAAGTGCATCGTAAAAATCAATAGAATATATGCCTTCAGTTTCCTTTTCTTTAACAATTGGGGTATCAAAAACTTCCCAACTGTTTCCTTTATTATGCGAATAATAAACTCGTCCTGTATTTGTTGCTATCCAAGTTTTATCTCCAACTATAGCAATATTAGTGTTGCTGGCAGCAAAAGCACCTTCGTTTTCAATTCCTTTTGGTAAAGCATCACAAGAAAGTTTAGTCCAACTTTCTCCGCCATCTCGAGTAATAATTACACTTAAACAACCATTATTTGAGTCACCTATAGCAATGCCTTCTTCATCATTCCAAAAATTCATGGAATCGTAAAAAACACCAATCCCATCTTCTTTATAAACGACTTCCATTTTTCCATCACTACCTGTTTTATATAGTAAAGCTGGAGTATCAACACTTAGCATAAAAAAATCTTTACTTGTATGAGCCACTGCTCTAAAATGTATATTTAAGCTATCATATTTTTGAAATGATTTTTGCCATAACCCCGTTCTAGAATTAGACAATCCAAATGCACCATCGTTAGCAGCAAATGCTAGACTTTTATCATTAAGAATTTCAATGGCTCTAATACTCAGTAAAGAATCTTCCAAAAGCGTTTCAATTTCAACTTTAGTAATAAGTCTTGGTTTAAACACTTTCTTTTTTCCACAAGAAAACAAAAACACAAATGACAAAATTATTACGCTAAACTGTTTCATTAATTTCAAATTTCTATAAAAATAGAAAAAGCTTCATGAATTAACACGAAGCGCTTTCAACTAAATAAAATTAGTCAAACTAAATTTCTTTCTGTAATATTTCAATATGACGTTTTAAGCGTTCAACATCAATTTCTAAAGTACCATTATAAACACCACGAATAAACCCTTTTTTATCTACCAAAATAAAATTTTCGGTATGAATAAAATTACTTTCATCTTGGGTTTTTGTAAAATCTTCATCAGCAAAATAACCGTTTCTAGCTATCTCATATATATCATCTTTATTACCTGTAACTAAATGCCATTTAGTAATATTTACTTGGTTTCTTTCAGCATATTGTTTTAAAACAGGAATAGAATCTTTCCACGGCATAACGGTATGTGAAAGTAATTTTATGTCATCATCATTTAAATAAGTAGTTTGCAAGTTGTTCATGTTTTTAGTTAATTTAGGACAAATACCTGGGCAACTCGTAAAAAAGAAATCAGCAATATATATTTTGTTTTCAAATGTTTTGTTAGTCACTTTTTCTCCATCTTGATTTACAAATGAAAACTCTGGAATTTTATGAGTAGGTGTGTTCCATTCTGGAGTAAACTCAGCACTATTAAAATACGGAAGTTTTAAAACAGAAACAGTTTCTGTTTGCTTTTCTTTACAAGAGTAAAAAACAATTAATATTAATAAACTGATATTTTTTATATTAAAATGCATCACTAATTTCGGTTACGGTATAACATTTTTTTAAACCAATCAATCCAAATCGTTCACCATTAATAACTTCGTAATTAGCTTTAATATTCCCATTACTTTTCAGTACAAGCTGATTTCCCGCTTCTTTTCCATTTATATAATTAAAACTCATTTGCAGATTTCCTTCATTATACCATTCTTTAACACTACCATGAAACTCACCTTTATCATTAAAATAATATTCAAATCTAAGATTTCCATTTTCCCACCAAGCTTTATGAATTCCTGTTTTAAAACCTTTTGTATAATTACGCTGTATCGCTAAATATCCGTTTTCATACCAATGTTTTTCATCACCATGCTTTAAACCTTCAACGTAATATATTTCAGATTTCAAATTACCCTTAATATGATACGTATTTAATTTTCCAAAAAAAGGTATGCTATTTAATTGTAAAACGCCATTTTCTAATTTCAAACCTAGATTTGATGCATCTAATATCAAATGTTGGCTTTCATTTTTACAAGACATAAAAATGAAAGTCAAAAAAACAATATATAATACTTTAAATTTCAATTATCTAGAAATATTTCCTGGGGTTCCGAAATATCCATTTCCATTAAGATATGGATCTTCACTTGTTATATGATAATGATAAATTCCATCTGGAAAATCGGTTGTAGCACTAGTATGCCCGTGATAAGCATCTAAATCAGTATTGCTAATGGTTTCACCATTTTCAACTGGCCCATAAACAGGAAACCCATCGGCTAAAAGCCCTAAAAAAGCATCCTCTCCAAACGTAGTTGTTAAATAAGTTGGCTCGATATGGTAATGATAAATACTTCCTCCTGTGGGATGCCCTAACCATTGATCGAACGAATTTATTTCGTTAGTAAGTGGTAAATCTGGGCCAGCATATTGATTAAAAAACACAACACCGTTTCTCGAGATTCCGATAGGACCCAATGGCGTAGCTTCTTTATTGAGTGCTTCTTTAGGGTTTAGATTTATGGTTAGTACAATATTCTGTTCTGCAATTTCATTAGGATTTTGTCTCCAACTTGAATTTGCACCATTATAAACTTCGTAAAGTGGATTATTTGTTGGCCAATACGGACTGGTGTGGTTTGGTAAATTTTGAGTTGTAAATGTAACTGTATTTCCGCTTGTGGAATAAGATAAACCTGTGCCTTCAAATTTCGTTAAAATTGAACTAATATCATAATTTGCTTCAGGTTCTATTTCTTTAACAACTTCATTATTACCATCACTTGAACATGCTATGGAAATAAATAATAAAAGCAACGAAAATTGAATTGGATATTTAAGTTTTCTCATTTGAAGTAGTTTTTAAGTTATTGTTTTAGCCTTGTAACCTCAGCAATTAAGGCCAGTTTATTATTGTTTTCTGTATCTGTTAACGTATTATTCAAAAGATTTGTAGATTCTAAAGGATCGTTTATAAGATTATATAAAGCCTCTTGGCCACTTGAAAAACTCATATACTTGAATGTATTATTTCTTATGGTGTAATCTATATTTCCAGAGGTATCTTCTAATTCGCTAAAAGCGTAATCTCTTATACTTGTGTTTGAGGTTTTGAATAAAGATTTAAAACTCTTACTGTCATTTATCTCAGCAATATTTAATCCGGCAATTTCTGCTATTGTAGCATACAAATCTGTTGTGTTTATTAAAGCGTCTTCAATGGCACCAATACGTTCTATATTTTTACCAGAAACTACCATGGGCACATTTATACCGCCTTGATATAAACTCTCTTTTGCTCTACCGTTAGGATAAACTTGTGCTACTTGCCTTGGGCTACCGTTATCGCCTATAAAAATGATAATCGTGTTATCTTTAACTTCTTGACTAAAGGTACTTATCAACCTACCCATTTCAGTATCCATAGCTTCTATCATTGCCAAATAATATGGTAAAGGATTGGTTTCTATAGCAGAAGATTCTGATGGTAAACTTCCTTGGCTATGCAAATTATTTGGTGGTAAATGAAAAGGTGTGTGAGGTGCATTATAAGCTAACCACAAAAACCAAGGTTGTGTTTGATTTGCAACCCAATCTATAGCTAAATTGGTAAATTTAGTAGTTGTATATTCTGTTGAATTACTTGTTTGAAGGTTCTCTATAAAATCCCAATTTGAATACGATGTAACTCCACCATTTCTAAAGCCAGCAAAATCATCTATACCCATACTATTTGGATGATTTATATCGCTAGAGAGATGCCATTTACCAATAAGTTTATGACTATATCCAGAATTTTGATTATCTAAATATTTTTGAAGTGAAAACTCACTAGTAGATAACACATCTCCAGCTCGAAGTACATTTGTTCTAAAACCATATTTTCCAGTTAAAATACTAGCCCGCGTTGGAGAACATACTGAATAAGACCATGTATTTGTGAATTTAATACCATTACTAATCATGGCTTCTAAATTTGGCATTTGTGGTTTTATACTGTTAACTAAATCATAACCTGGCGTAGCATCCAATCCCATATCGTCGGCAATAACGAGTAAAATATTGGGTTTTGTGATATCTATGTTAGTTTCTTCTTGTTCTATAATTTCTTGAGCTTCTTCACTTTTACTACATGAAAAAAAAATAATACTGAATAGAAAAATATAAAAAGTTAGCTTCATGTGATATTACTTATTGTTACGAAAAGTCATGTGCGACTTGCCATTTATCATTCCGTTGGGTGATAAAATTCTAATCATGCTCCTTTAATTATTTAGTTCGTTTTTTTATTAAGACTATTAAAAACTCGTAAAGTTTAATTCATATCAGAATTTAACTGCTATAAATAAAAAAGCTTCGTAAATAAATCACGAAGCTTCTCATCAAAAAACATCTATTAAGTAATCAAATTTCTTCTTTGAGTGCTTTTACATCAATAATTAATTGTGCTATTGAGGCTCTATTCAAGCCATTATAAATACCTCTTATATGTTTATTTTTATCAATAAGTAAAAAGTTTTCTGTATGTAAAAAATCGTCAATACTTTTTACTTCTCCTAAATCATTTTCAACAAAATAATGATCTCTCCCCAAACTATAAATATCATTTTTGTCACCAGTTACTAAGTGCCATTTATTATCAATGACATTATTGTTTTTTGCATAAGTTTTTAAAACTGGAACAGAATCTGTGGTTGGCATAACTGAATGTGACAATAATAATACATCAGAATCATTTATAAAGGCTTCCTGTACTTTAGCCATATTACCGGTCATTTTAGGACAAATACCTGGGCAAGTAGTAAAAAAGAAATCTGTTATGTATATTTTATCATTAAACGTTTTTTGAGTAACTACTTCGCCTAATTGATTTAATAAATTAAAATCTGGAATTTTATGGAATGCCTTTTCTTGATCGCTTCCAGGAGTTAACCAATGGGGCGTAAAAGATTCATCATTGTAATAGGGCAAATAATCCACCCTACTAGTTTCAACAACCTTAATGTTTTCTTTTTTGATTTCCTTTTTACAACTAAAAAAAACCAAGAGACACAATACAGTTATATACTTCATTTCTTTACTTTTCTGATTACAACTTCATCCTCTAATCTAACACATGAATTTGCTCTTCTCATTCCAAAAACACGTCCATTTTTTGCTTCATAATTAACATACAATTTTCCGTTTGCTAACCAAGCTTGTTGTAAACCGTTTTCTTTTCCATCAACAAGATTTCGCAATTTGGCTATTTGACCTGTTGAATACCAATTTTTATCTACACCTTGCTTAGTACCATTTTCATAATAAGATTGACTTGCTAAAGTGTCATTTTCCCACCAGGTCTTATACAGACCTGTTAAACGGTTGTTTTTATAAAAAGATTCTACTTGAAGGGTTCCGTTTTTAGTCCAGCGTTTAGCAACACCTTCTCTTTTTCCATTAACAAAACCCCATTTTTCTTCTAGATTTCCATTTTGGTAATACTTTAAAGAATATCCATTAAAAGGTTGTTCTTTATAATACCATTTACCCTTATTTCCTTTAAGAACCAATTCTTCTTTTAGCACTTCTATGCTATCAATAAGTATAGCATTATCATCTGAAACAATATTTGCTATTTTGTTAGCTTCAGTTTCTTTACAACCTATTATCGAAAACGCGATAAGCATAAAAAAAAGAATTGGTTTCATATATCTATATTTCAATAACCTTGGAATGGTCCTGCAAATAGAACAATAGGGTCGTCATACCCATATGTAGATGCAGGATAGACTTCATTAATGATATGATAATGGTAAATAGCTTCAGTTTCATATTGTGTAGTAGATGTATGCCCTCCTGATGCGTCTAAATCTGTTGGATATGTTCCAGTGGAATGGCACTTTCTTCCATAAATAAAAACACCATCTAGTAATATCCCTACTAATTTCTCATCATCATTAGTAATAGGCCTAGGTTCTAAATGATAGTGATAGACACCAGGCCCTTTATGGGCTCCCGCCCAATCTAACCCTCCTGCAGCTCCGTCTAAATCTCCGTTACCTTCTTGGTCATTAAAAATAGCTGATCCACTTACAGCGATACCCATAGTTCCTAATTGTGTAGCAACAGTAGCTCCTGTTAAGTTTGGAGTTGCATCAACTGTAAACGAACTAGCTTCACCCCGACCTCCTCCAATATAAGTATTTTCGGTTGTTTTTCTAACTGTTGGTTCGTCTATATAGAGTGCATTAGTAGGATTCCAATAAATTGAAGTATGATTTGGAAATCCTGTTGTTTCAATATAGATTTCGGTTCCATCATCAGATAACATAACGGTAACTGCATCTGAAAACTGGGCAAAAGCACTACTTAATTCTGTTATTCCTTCTTCTCCTTCTTCCTCCATTTCTTCATTTGAGCTATCATCGCTATTACTGCAAGAGATAATTGCGAAAATTGCTAAAACTAATATGCTAAGTATAGCTTGTGGTTTTTTAAATAATGTTTTCATTTTTTTTATTTTTAAATTTATTTGCTTTTTTATAATAACCCCTATTTTTTTACTACTAGTTTACTTCTCTCAACTCAAATTATAAACCATATATAAGTTTAAAATAAGTAATGCTATAACTGTAACAAAAAGAACAATCATTAATTTATTTCTACTAATCTTCAAGGTTTTTAGTTAAGTTATCTTTTTAGATGCTTAAACAAAAAAAAACTTGCGGTGTTTTGAAATAAAGACTCCATGACTCATCATATCATGAAGCCTTTAACTAATAATCAACCAACCAAATACTAATTATAATGCTATGTTAATCTAAATAATTGTTAACTGCTGCTGTTCGATTTGCCACATGTGTTTTAAGCGTTGAAATAGCAGAATAAAAATCACTACTATTATTCAAAAATGAATAACCATCTACTTCAGTAGTTGCATAAGGCTCTACCAAATTTGAGTAAGTGCTATATAAAGTTTGTATTGTGGCTGTATTAAAAGGGCCATCTATTACCTCTTGTAGATAGGTATCATATTTAGCTTTATATACATCATCTTGATACATATAACCAATTATTGGCCACTCCGTAGTACTTAAATCAGAAAAATCTAATGCTAATGAACCTTCCCTTTTACCATCCTGCAGTGCCTCATTATTATCCCAAGGAATCCAAGTTAATTTACTAGTATCTGGATTATTGTATAAATAATAATTGTGTGTCATGCGCCCATAAGTATCCCAGTTTTGAACAACCGTATTAACAGCTAAGTATTTTAAAAATACCTCAGTATCAAAAACAGTCTCAAGGTTCGCTCTCCAAGTAGCTGCATCAGTTGTTCTAATATCATTATTAATTGCCGTTAAAAGGCTTTGAACATCTGAGAAATCAGCTTCATCTTCATTTGTTTTCTTTACATATTCATCTTCATCATACGTCCCCGCTGCAAAACTTGCTGCATCTCCGTCGGGTTTGTACAAATTCCCATCATCATCAGAAAATTGTGTATCTAAAACGCTACCATCAACTTCTTCCACCAAAGTATAAAGACCAAAATATTGAGGGCCATCACCATGATCAACATAAAGTGTATAAAACGCGGTATGTGATGCTACTAAACCTGCATTTCTAAACACATCAGTTGCTACTTTTTCGCGAAGCATCGATCTGTCATCAAAATTATTTTTAAGGCTAAACTTCTTAAATCCATAAAAACGTTGGTTGTCAATTTGCGGATAATCATCTTCAAACTCATCAAAATCTAATTTGAACGATAGTTTTAAATTACCATTTCCCCAACTTGATTGTAAACTAGAGTTTCCTTTAAATCTCACACCTACTCGATACCATTGTTTGTCATTATAAAATACTTCCGCTGGCACAAAAATGGGGTCTTCATCTGTTTCTAGTAAACCAGCTGAGCTACCTGAACCAAAAGCACCGTAAGTAGCAGTCATATCATCCAACATACTTTGCCACCTTGCTTCTGTAATTACAAAATCTAGTCTTTTAACAGTATTATCTTGAAACACCTCATCAAAATTTGGATCTACATCCTTAGTGTGTGTTTCAGTTGTCCAGTCTGTAGCTTCAAAATCTGTGTCATCTAAAACAATAATTTCTTCACCTTCTTCCATCATTTCCTGTTCCGAAGCGTTATCATTACTACATCCAATAAAGCATAATCCAAGAAATACAAAAATTGAAGCTTTTACTAATGGTAGAATTGATTTTATCGTCTTCATATCTTTAGTCTTTAAAGTTAATTCCCTCTACTATTCCTTTTTTAATCTCTTTTTCTTCCTTTTGGTTTTGGTGCTTTCTTTAATTCTTCTTCTGTAATAAAACCATCTTCATCTGCATCAACTTTAGCAAAATCGTCTTTCAAAGGCCCTTTAACTTCTTCTTTTGATAATTTGCCATCTTCATTGGTATCCATCTTTTCTAGTAACTCTTTAAAAGTTGGTGGTTCTTTTCTTTCATCTCTGTTTTCAGATTGTCCAAAAGAACTGGTCGACATAAAAAGTGTCAATCCAAAAACTAATACTGCTATTCTAAATACATTATTCATCATTTTAAATTTTATTGTTATTTACATTTAGATGCCTCCTTTATCAAAAACTTGTGGAGACTTTTGTTAAAAAAATCACAAAAAAAAGACCCTCAATATTTTGAAGGTCTTAAAATGCTATATCTAATTATTAGTGCCCTGGTGGTGGCGGTCTTTTACTGTCAGGTGGACCATCAGGGTGCGGTGGTCTATCTCCATCAGGATATGGTGGTCGGTTTCCATCTGGTTGTCTTCCGGGTGGCAGACCTCGATTTTCACCGGCTCTTCGCATTGCATCCTCTATAATTTTACTAAATTTTTCCTTTTGTTCTTTATTACACAATTCTTGAACTTGTTTAAAGTGATCCAATATTTCTAAATCTTTTGCTGCTTCTTTTTCTCCAATTAGTATTGCAATAGAATCTATATTTACATTTTTCAAAGATTCATCAGATAAACTTTTAAACAATTCATCTTTCAAACCTTTAATATCTTCTGACAAACTTTGCATTCTTTGATGATGGGGCTTCCAAAGCACTCTAAACTGTTCTTGCTGTATGTCATCAAACCCAAGTTCCTTTGCCAAAAAAATTCCTAGGCGCTCTGGTTTATTAGCCTCTTCCTTTTCTCCCTTTCCTAAATAATTATAAAGGAAAAAACCGTTCACAATAATTAAGAAGGCTAGTAATATATATAAGGGTAAATTTTTCTTCATAACTAATTAATTTAAAATAGATGTATCATCATCACTCGCTGATAATCCATAAGATTCCGCAAACTCAATTATATTTTCCTCATAAGAGGATGTGTTTTCCAGCTTCGTAAAAGCAATCACATTTAAAACAACCACACAAACTAAAGTTGTCAATTGCAATTTTGGCGTAAACCAATTCCAAGCTGACTGTTTCTCTTTCTTTTGGGCAAATAAAACGTTCATAGTTTTATCCTTAAAAAAAGGAGAAACACTCACACATTCAATAGAATCAATTACATCAAAAGTGCTATCAATTTTATTCTGTATGTTTTTATTTGTTTCCATTTGTAAGCTGTTTAATAATTTAGATGCAATATTCTATAAAAACTTGCGCTGTTAGTCATTTTTATAATAATTTTCTAAAAGCTTCTGTAAATTCTTTTTTGCTCTAAACATTAAGGACTCTACCGATGATAAACTTTTATCAATTATATCACAAATTTCCTGATAACTCTTTCCATCTATTTTATGTAATGTGAAGACCAATTTTTGATCATTAGGCAACTGATTAATTGCAAAAAATAAAGTTTCATTAAGTTCCTTATTTTCCAAAATAATTCCTGGATGATTTATTTCAGTGAAATAGTTAGTTTTATCTGCTGGTAGATCGTTTCCCATGATTGATTTTAAAAAACCAAAACGCTTTTTCGTGTTTTTCTTCCTGATAAATTCCAAACATTTATTAGTAGTAATTTTATAAATCCAAGTAGATAATTTTGAATCTCCTTTAAATTTTGAAATGGAATTAAAAACCTCAATGAAAACATCTTGTGCAATATCTTCAGCATCTTGTTTATTTGGCACAAAAGATATACAAGTAGAAAATACTTTCTGCTGAAAATTATCTAGCAACTTACCATATGCATAATCGTTATGATTTTTCAACCCTACTATAAATTCGTCTTCTGTCAAAAAAAAAAATTAAACTTATTCAAGTTTAGATGAAATTAAAATTAAAAACTTGCGCTTATTAAATGAAATATTTCAAATTTATATAAAATTATGTAACACATTTAATTTACTTATCAACCTTTGAAAAAAAACACATTTAAAAACGTAACTTTGCAGCTTATTTACAAACAATGCGATTACACAGAAACTTATGCTTTGCGGTTATTGATGGCTTAACCTTGATTTTTAATGAAGGAAATTATGCTGACAAAGTTATTCAGCAACTTTTAAAGCGTGATAAACGTTGGGGAGCACGAGATAGAGCTTTTGTTGCTGAAACTACTTATGATATAGTACGTTGGAAACGTTTATATGCTGAAATTGCTGAAGTTAAAGAACCTTTTGATAGAGATAATTTGTGGCGCATGTTTGCAGTTTGGGCAACATTAAAAGGTATAAAACTACCCGATTGGAAGTATTTTGAAGGAACGCCTTTGAGAAAAATAAAAGGACGGTTTGATGAACTTTCAAAAATTAGAAAATTTAAAGAATCTATTCCAGATTGGATGGATGAGCTTGGTGTTAAAGAGCTTGGTAAAGATATTTGGACTAGAGAAATTGCTGCACTTAACGAACAAGCCGATGTTATTTTAAGAGTAAACACACTTAAAACCACAAAAGAAGGATTACAAACTGAGCTTTTTGATTTAGATATTGAAACTGATTTTCTTAAAGAATATCCAAATGCTTTAAAGTTAAAAGAGCGTGCCAATGTTTTTTCAACCGAAGCATTTAAAAATGGCTTTTTTGAAGTGCAAGATGCCTCATCACAATTAGTTGCTGAGTTTTTAGATGTAAAACCAGGTATGCGTGTTGTAGATGCTTGTGCGGGAGCTGGTGGAAAAACATTGCACATTGCTTCTTTAATGGAAAACAAAGGGCAAATTATAGCTATGGATATTTACGCCAATAAGCTAAACGAATTAAAACGTCGTGCAAAACGCAACGGTGCACATAATATAGAACCAAGAGCCATTGACTCTACTAAAGTTTTTAAAAAACTTTATGATAAAGCTGATCGTGTTTTAATAGATGCACCATGTTCTGGATTAGGAGTTTTAAGAAGAAACCCAGATGCTAAATGGAAATTGCAGCCAGATTTTATTGATAAAATAAAAATAACCCAACAAGAAATTTTACAACAATATTCTAGAATGGTAAAAGTTGGTGGGCAAATGGTATATGCCACTTGCTCTGTTTTACCCTCTGAAAATCAAACCCAAGTATCAACTTTTTTAAAATCAGAAGCTGGTGAGCATTTTAGTTTGATAAAAGAAAAAAAAATACTTTCTCATAAATCTGGTTTTGATGGTTTTTATATGGCACTTTTAGAACGAAAACAATAACATATAATAATGTGAATTTTATTTATACCATCATTAATTATTACAATTATATGTTCTATATTTTATGTTTTTTAGATTTGTTTGTTTATGTAAATATTTTACATTCTAATTAAGCTGCTAAAATAATTTTAACACAAATCAAAAATACACTTAGATTTAAATCCTTTAATTAATTAATTAATAAGTGTGTCTCATAATGAAATACCAAACCACAACCAACACTTCTTTAATTTCTTGAGGCTTTTTTTTCGAGTAATCACAGAGCTCCCTCCAAAAAAGAGCAATTAAGCAATACTTGAAATAGCTCGTTATATTTTCAAAAAATAGTCTTATTTTTATTTTTTAACATCAAATTTTCTTGTCGAAAAAATATGATTCAAAAAGGGAAAGAAGCAGAAAGATTATTAGTTTCAGATAATTATAAATACTGGAAAAAATGGGGACCTTATTTAGCTGAAAGACAATGGGGAACCGTAAGAGAAGATTATAGCGAACACGGCGAATCATGGGAATTTATAGATCATGAAAAAGCACGAAGCAATGCCTATCGCTGGGGAGAAGAAGGTATAGGTGGATTTTGTGATGCGAGAGAAATATTATGTTTAGCGCCTGCTTTTTGGAACGGTAAAGATGCTATTTTAAAAGAGCGTTTATTTGGACTTACCAATAATCAAGGTAATCATGGTGAAGATGTTAAAGAGTTATATTTTCATCAAGTATCATCACCTACCCATTCTTACTCTAAATATCTTTATAAATATCCACAAAATGAATTTCCTTATGGGGAATTAGTTCGTGGTAATCAAAAAAGTCGTGATGAATTTGAATATGAAATTCTAGATACTGATGCTTTTAAAAATAATGCCTATTTTGACTGTTTTATTGAATATGCCAAAGCTGATTATGATGATATATTGATGAAAGTAACAGTAATCAACAGAGGATCAAAATCTGCTGATATCCATGTGCTTCCCCATCTTTGGTTTCGTAATTTTTGGAAACATAATAAACGACATTCACGACCAAATATGAAATCAATTTCAGATTCTAAGGTGCAATCAAGAAGTGCAAGAAATGGTCGATATTATTTTTATAATGAAGGTGGTGATCAATTATTTTGTGAAAATGAAACAAACAATAAACGCATTTATAATTTTGATAATGATTTAGACTATGTTAAAGATGGCATTAACGACCATGTTATAAATGGAAAACCTACAGTGAATCCAGAAAAAAACGGCTCGAAATTAGCGATCTGGCATCAATTTAAGTTAAAAGCTGGTGAGGAGAAAACGGTAAAAGTCCGTTTAAGTAAAAGTAAATTAGAGAATCCTTGGGAAGATTTTGATGCTGTTTTTCATGATAGAATAACCGAATGTGAAGATTTTTATAACGAAACGATTAAATCTGAAATTCCTGAAACCCACCAAGCCATTGCAAAAAATGCTTTTTCTGGCTTATTATGGACCAAACAATTTTACTATAACGATGTGTTTAAATGGCTTTTTGGTGGTCCTGGAGAAGGAAAACCTAATAGGTCTAATATGCGAAATTACAACTGGCAACACCTCACCAACAGGCATATTATCTCTATGCCTGATAAATGGGAATACCCGTGGTATGCCGCTTGGGATTTAGCATTTCATATGGCATCTTTCGTAGAAATCGACCCATTTTTTGCAAAAGAACAGTTGTTGTTAGTTTTAAAAGAAAACTACATGCATCCCAACGGGCAAATTCCTGCTTACGAGTGGAATTTTAGCGACGTAAACCCACCTGTTCATTCTTATGCTGTTTGGAATGTATACGAAAAGGATAAAAACTACACTGGTAAAGGAGATACTGGTTTTTTAGAAAAAGCATTCCAAAAACTCCTTATCAATTTTACATGGTGGGTAAATCAAAAAGACAAAAGTGGTACCGACCTTTTTGAGGGAGGCTTTCTAGGTTTAGATAATATTGGCGTTTTTGATCGGAATCATATGCCACCAGGCATAACCAGAATGCAACAAGCCGATGCCACCAGTTGGATGGCTATGTTTACACTTAATATGTTGCGAATGTCTCTGGAACTATCAAAAACCAATAAAATATACGAGGAAGCTGCTGCTAAGTTTTTTAGGCATTTCTTAAATATTGCTTGGGCCATGCATCACATTGGCAAAAAAGATATTTCACTTTGGGATGATGAAGATAATTTTTATTACGATGTTGTTGAAATGTCTAACGGTGCAACCAATCGTTTAAAAGTGCGCTCTTTAGTAGGTGTTATCCCGATGTTTGCTGTAGAGATTATGCACAAAGATCTATTTGAAGAATTAAAAGATTTCAGAATCCGAGCAAATGAGATTATTCGAACTAGACCCGATTTAGCTTCACTAATAACTAATTTAGATGAAACAAATAAAGATGGCAATTATCTTTTCGCCATCATGCGAGGTTTTAGGCTTGAGCATTTACTAAAAAGATTGCTGGATGAGGATGAATTTCTTTCAGATTATGGTATCAGATCGCTTTCAAAATACCATGAAAAACATCCTTTTGTATTTGAACATCACGGTCATCATCAAATACAGTACGAACCTGGTGAAAGTCGCTCTGGTATGTTTGGTGGTAATTCCAATTGGCGCGGACCAATTTGGTTGCCTCTAAATTATATGATAATTCAATCGTTAAGAAAATATTATACTTTTTATGGTGACACATATCAATACGAATTCCCAACTGGTTCTGGTAGAAAACTCAATTTGAGAGAAATCGCAAACGAACTTACTAAACGCTTAATAAAACTTTTTGAAGTTAATAACGATGGTAAATTCCAGTACCATGCAGATAATGAAGGTAAGCATTTTACTAAAGACGAACACTTCAAAAACTTACACCTATTTTATGAGTTTTTTGATGGCGATAATGGTAAAGGTTTAGGGGCTTCTCATCAAACAGGATGGACTGCCCTAATTGCTAATTTAATCATGGAAATGGATGCAGACTAGTGATAATTTTTGATTGTTGAAAATAGTGTTAATAACAGGGTGTGCTTTGATAAAAAAAGCCATCTTGAATCGTTAAAAAAGTGTAAATTTGCGTTTTCTTAAACACACACAAATCAAGACATAATGATTCATTTCTTTGGAAACGAAACCAGCAAGGTTTTTGCTGTTCAAACAACAAAAGAATTATCAACCGAAACCATCGCTAAATTAACGTGGTTATTTGGCAACCAGCCAAAAATAGAACAAGCATCATTAGGTGCTTTTTTTGTTGGACCACGAGCAGCAATGATAACGCCTTGGAGCACCAATGCTGTAGAAATCACTCAAAACATGGGGATTTCTGATATTATTCGGATTGAGGAATTTCAAGCTATTTCTAAAGATTTTAGAGATTTCGACCCGATGATTTCAGAAAAATTTAATGGTTTACATCAGGCGTCATTTACTATCGATATTCAACCAGAACCGATATTAAATATTGAAGATATTTCGGCTTATAACTTACAAGAAGGCTTATCATTAAGCGATGAAGAAGTAACTTATTTAGAAGGTATTTCAAAAAAAATTGGTAGGCCATTAACTGATTCTGAAGTCTTTGGGTTTTCTCAAGTAAATTCAGAACATTGTCGCCATAAAATTTTCAATGGAACCTTTGTTATTGATGGCGTTGAAAAACCAACATCTCTTTTTAAATTAATAAAAGAAACTTCAAAACAACATCCAAATACCATAGTTTCAGCATACAAGGATAATGTCGCGTTTATTGAAGGTCCCAAAGTGGAACAATTTGCGCCAAAAACGGCTGACAAACCTGACTATTATCAAATAAAAGATTTTGAATCGGTAATCTCATTAAAAGCGGAAACACACAATTTTCCAACAACAGTTGAGCCTTTTAACGGTGCTGCTACGGGTTCTGGTGGTGAAATTCGGGATAGATTAGCAGGTGGAAAAGGCTCTTTACCACTTGCAGGAACAGCAGTTTACATGACTTCGTATTCACGTTTAGAGGAAAATCGTCCATGGGAAAGAGCATTTCCAGAACGTAAATGGTTGTACCAAACCCCAATGGATATTTTGATAAAAGCTAGTAATGGTGCTTCAGATTTTGGAAACAAATTTGGACAACCGCTCATCTGTGGTTCGGTATTAACATTCGAGCATGAGGAAGATGCCATAAAACTTGGTTTCGATAAAGTGATTATGCAAGCAGGTGGTATTGGTTATGGTATAAAAGACCAAGCTTTAAAAGACAAACCACAAACTGGCGATAAAATAGTAATTCTTGGTGGCGAAAACTACCGCATTGGTATGGGTGGTGCTGCAGTGTCATCAGCTGATACTGGTGCTTTTGCTTCGGGAATTGAACTTAATGCAGTACAACGCTCTAACCCAGAAATGCAAAAACGTGCGGCAAACGCTGTACGAGGTATGGTTGAAAGTGACGAAAATTTCATTGTTTCCATTCACGATCATGGTGCCGGTGGCCATTTAAATTGTTTATCAGAATTGGTTGAAGATACAGGTGGAAATATAGATTTAGATGCGCTTCCTGTTGGAGACCCAACACTTTCAGATAAAGAAATTATTGGTAACGAATCTCAAGAACGTATGGGATTGGTTATTGCAGAAAAACATATTGATACGTTACAACGCATTGCAGAACGTGAACGTTCACCTATGTACACGGTTGGTAATGTAACTGGTGATGATCGTTTTACTTTTGAGTCTAAATTGACTGGACAAAAACCAATAGATTTAGCCATGGAAGATATGTTTGGAAGTTCTCCAAAAACCATTATGACAGATATTACGATTGAAAAAAATTATAGTGAACTAAATTATATTTCGGATAATTTTCATGACCATTTAGATCAGGTTTTACAATTAGAAGCTGTGGCTTGTAAAGATTGGTTAACAAATAAAGTAGACCGTTGTGTTGGTGGAAAAGTAGCAAAACAGCAATGTGTTGGTCCGTTACAAATTCCTTTAAACAATGTAGGCGTCATGGCGCTTGATTACAAAGGTAAAGAAGGTATTGCAACATCTATTGGACACTCGCCTATTTCAGGATTAATTAATCCTGCTGCTGGAAGTAAAAATGCAATAACTGAAGCCTTAACTAATATTATCTGGGCGCCTTTAAAGGATGAATTAAAATCGGTCTCATTATCTGCAAACTGGATGTGGCCTTGTAAAAACGAAGGTGAAGATGCGCGTTTATATGAAGCAGTTGAAGCTGTTTCAGAATTTGTAATCGATTTAGGAATTAATGTTCCAACAGGAAAAGATTCCCTTTCCATGAAACAAAAATATTCTGATGGCGACGTATTGTCTCCTGGAACGGTTATTATTTCAGCAGCTGGAAACTGCAATAATATAAGCAATGTAGTGGAGCCTGTATTGCAAAAAAATGCAGGTAACATTTACTACATTAACATCTCACAAGATGACTTTAAATTAGGTGGTAGTTCGTTCGCACAAGTATTGAACAAAATAGGTAATGATGCACCGACGGTTAAAAGTGCTTCTTATGTTAAGACAGTTTTTAATACCATTCAAAAATTAATAAAAGACGAACAAATTGTTGCAGGTCACGATGTAGCTTCAGGTGGATTGATTACTACCTTACTAGAAATGTGTTTTGCTGATAACAACCTTGGAGCAGCGTTAGACCTTTCTACTTTAGCTGAAAAAGATTCGTTAAAATTATTGTTTGCTGAAAATGCAGGTATTGTTTTTCAATCAAAAGATGCTTCAACAGAAAATGTTTTAAATAGTGCAGGTATTGAATTTTTCAACATTGGCAAAGTTTCTGAAAGTGATGTTTTGAGTATCATCAATTCAACTGATGTTTTCACTTTAACAATATCCCGTTTACGAGATGTTTGGTATAAAACTTCTTTTTTATTAGACAATAAACAAACCGCTAATAATTTAGCACAAGACAGGTTTGACAATTATAAAAATCAACCTTTACAATATATATTCCCAAAACATTTTACAGGAAAATTACCTGCAATTGGAAACTCAAGACCAAAAGCTGCTATTCTACGTGAAAAAGGAAGTAATTCTGAACGTGAAATGGCAAATGCCATGTATTTAGCTGGTTTTGATGTAAAGGATGTACATATGACTGATTTAATTTCGGGAAGAGAAACACTTGAAGATATTCAGTTTTTAGGTGCTGTTGGAGGTTTTAGTAACTCTGATGTTTTAGGATCTGCAAAAGGTTGGGCAGGCGCTATTAAATACAACGAAAAAGCCAATAAAGTGATTCAAGATTTCTTTAAAAGATCAGACACTTTATCTTTGGGAATTTGTAATGGTTGCCAGTTATGGATGGAGTTAGATCTTATCAATCCAGAACACGAAATTCATGGAAAAATGACTTATAATAATTCTCATAAACATGAAAGTTCATTCACATCAGTTAAAGTTCAAGAAAATAATTCTGTGATGTTATCCAGACTAGCAGGTACTACTTTAGGCGTATGGATAAGTCATGGTGAAGGAAAATTTAAATTACCTTATACAGAAGACCAATACAACATCGTGGCAAAATATGGCTATGCAGAATATCCTCACAATCCTAATGGTTCTGATTTTAATACCGCTATGATGTGTGATAAAACAGGGCGCCATTTAGTAACCATGCCACACATTGAGCGTTCAACCTTCCAGTGGAATTGGGCAAATTATCCTGAAGGCAGAAAAGATGAAGTTTCTCCTTGGTTAGAGGCGTTTGTGAATGCTAGATTGTGGATAGAAAATGAATAATCATAAGATTTTAAACTCAAAAAAAATCTGATCTAGTTTTCAGGTTTTTTTGTAAGAGAATTATTAGTATTCACAAGACAATAATATTGAAATTATTATTATTCAAACTAATTCGCAAGATAATAGTAATATAAATAATTGTATAAGAAGTTGCCTAAAATTAAAAAAACTGATATTTAAAATATTACTTTTCGCCTTAGTTTCCTGTAATTAAGAAAAAAATGGAATTACAGCTAAAATCAAAAATTCTTCTTACAAAACTATTTGGAATATTGCTTTCTTAACGCTCGTAAATACAAAAACTGAAATTTGATGAAATTAAACCAAACTGTTGAGAAATTTCTCGATATGAAAAATAATCAAAAAGTAGATGGTGCTTATAGATTGATATTTGATCGTGATAATTGAAAAGTGAACAAACTGTTGGAAGATATTATACAAACGGTAGCTCGTTTGACAGAAAAGTCAAATTTGAAATTAAAAATGACACAATTCAAATGAAATTTAGCAGAATTATGTATTAAAAATACTATCTACAAGATGGACAAAACCTGATATAATTTGTTGCTAGTGCTAGACTATTTTAAAAATTAACTTAAATTTCATTTTTGTTTGTATTTAATATTTAAATCAATAAAATAGGAAACAACTAACTGTAATAGTTCAGTAAAAAAGAGTAATAAAGTTTAACTTAGAGTTTAAATTTCTCACTACTTAATAATTATCACTTTAGAAATTCCACGAACTTTCAAAATATAAGACCCAATAGAAAAATTAGAGGTGTTTATTTGTCCTTCAAATGATTTAATATCATTTTTATAAACTGTTCTTCCCAACATATCAAGAAGAATAACAGTCTCTAAGTTTCGTTTTTCCAATGAAATATTCAAAATACCATTATTAACCGGCAACGGATACAAACTAAGTTTATCTTCAATTAAATTAGTATTATTTACACTTAACAAAGTGCTACCTCCAAAACCAATTCTTACACCTACATCTGATTGCTTGTAAGGTAGTTTAGAGCCACCACTACCCAATTCTTCTGCCCCGGCATCAAAATTTACAGGTCTTGATCCACCTATAATATCTTCTGCTAAAAAAGTGTAAGTCCCAGTTCCATAATCTATTGCGGCACTTCCGATAAGAATTCTATAAAAATCTGTGCCAGAAGTTAATAGTCCTGAAGTTACGTTAATGTTACCCGAAACGGTTACAGACCCAAACGAATCGAATGAGCCGTTTTGTTTTATATTATTTTCATATTTGGAAGATGTTCCTATAAGTTGAGTGGTAACCTGTATGGCTCTATTAGTATTTTCATACATGATATTATTGCCAATTACTACATCTTGTGGTGGCTGATTTTGAGTACTAGCACTAAATGTAGCTCCAACTCTAATACCTAAATCACAATTTACAAAGGTATTATTAACAATGGTGGCATTCTTTACTTGATAATAGCCATTTAAAGGGCTATTTAATATTCCATTGTGAATATTAATTCCAGCAAGAGCGTTAGTAGATGAATTGTTTGGGTATCTTGCTACAGTACCTTCAATATAATTATTGTAAATTTTATGGTTCTCACCCATCAACCTAATGCCTCCGCTGAAAGATTGACCATTTGCTAAAAAAAAATTATTATAAACTTCGCAGTTATCTCCATGTCTCAAAGTTAGTGAGCCAGAATAATCTTCAAATGTGTTTTTATAGTACTTATTACTTCCACTTTTGTTAGAAATAACTTCAACTTCACCAACAAAATTGTAAAAATAATTATCATAAACTTCTGTAAATGAATTTGATAATGATGTTGAACTACTTCCAATTCTAATGGCATCTTGATCGTTTAAATCATTCACTTCTCCTACAGGTGTTCTATCTGCAAAATAATTATGGTGAATTTTATGATAATTTGGGTTCGTAGAACTTCTGTTATCATTAATGATGCTTCCAACACCATTTTTACCAATGAATGAGCAATAACTTATTTCATTGTTTGCACCTCTTAATAAAATCCATTTATAAACATCTGTCTCTTTTCCTAAGGCATTATAACCATCAATTTTTATATTAGTGACTATGCAATTATTACAATCACTCGAAACTCTAAAATCAATTAACGGATTATTTGTATTGATAGAAGTTGGTGCGGGTGGTGGATTTTGAAAAATAATTCCTTTCAAAATGATATAAGACCCTCCTATTTTAATATTACAATTTCCTTCAAAAAAAACGCTTCCCGGTGTTTGTGCTTCAATTGTTATAGGATTAGTTGATGTTCCTGTTTTTTCAATACTAATTTGAGCATTTGTCCAAACACCATTTGCTAATGTAATGGTAGTACCTGGTGATGCTGATGAGATAGCACTATTTAATTGAGATTGATTCGTTACTAATTGTGCAAAAATTGGTAAAACAGAAGAAAAAATAATAAAACGGACATAACTTAATACTGTATTCTTCATTCTTTTTTTATAACTTGGAAATAATTAAATTGGTTTACCAATTTGGTTAACCAAATATATAAAATATATAGTAAACAATAATGTTAACTTAAAAAAACTTTATGACTCTTTGTTTACTGTGTTAAAACATTCAGATAAAAAAAGATTAAAAGTTAAAAAAATCAATAATAAAAACCCCAAAGTAAAATTTTACTTTGGGGTTTTAAACTCAAAATGAAAAAAATTAAACAGCCGCTTTTATAGCTGCTTGTGCAGAAACCAACCTAGCAATTGGTACTCTGTAAGGTGAGCAACTCACGTAATCCATACCTACATGATAACAAAACTCTACCGAACTAGGTTCTCCTCCATGTTCTCCACAAATACCAACTTTTAAATTAGGCTTTATACTTCTACCTCGTTTTGTACCCATAATGATTAATTGTCCAACGCCTTCTTGATCTAACACTTCAAAAGGATCAACTTTTAAAATACCTTTTTCTATATATATTGGCAAAAATTTACCAGCATCGTCACGTGAATATCCAAAAGTCATTTGTGTTAAATCATTAGTCCCGAATGAGAAAAAATCTGCTTTTTCAGCTATTAAATCTGCTACTAATGCAGCTCTTGGCACTTCAATCATGGTACCTATCAAAAATTCAATAGTGTTTTTTCGTTCTTCAAAAACTTTTTTAGCAGTTGATCTAATTATGTGCTCTTGAGCTTCAAATTCTTTTACCGAACCAACTAATGGTACCATGATTTCTGGATTACAAATTATACCTTTTTGTTTTAAATTAAGAGCTGCCTCTATAATAGCCCGAGTTTGCATTTCTGTAATTTCAGGATAAGTGTTTCCTAATCTACAACCTCTATGCCCTAACATAGGATTAAACTCTTCCAATTCTGCTACTTTATTTTTAACAGCTTGTAGTGAAATATGCATCTCATCGGCCAGTTCTTTTTGTGTTGCTAATTGATGGGGTACAAACTCATGTAATGGTGGATCTAAAAGACGAATAGTAACGGATAACCCTTGCATAGCTTCAAAAATACCTTCAAAATCAGTACGTTGCATTGGTAAAAGTTCTTGCAAAGCTAGTTTTCTTCCTTTTACTGTATCAGCCAAAATCATTTCGCGCATCGCTTTAATTCTATCAACTTCAAAAAACATATGCTCAGTTCTGGTTAAACCGATACCTTGCGCACCAAAATTACGAGCAATTTTAGCATCTTTTGGTGTATCGGCATTCGTACGAACTTTCATTACTGCATATTTATCTGAAAGCTTCATAATCTCTGCAAATTCTCCACTCAACTCTGGCTCTTCGGTTTCCACTTTACCTTCAATAATATTTCCTGTTGATCCGTTTAATGAAATCCAATCACCTTCATGATATTCATGATCTCCGACAGTAAGGGTTCTGTTCTTATAATTTATTTTTAAAGCACCTGCTCCAGATATACAACATTTACCCATACCACGTGCAACTACAGCAGCATGTGAAGTCATTCCACCACGGGCTGTTAAAATACCTTTAGCAATATTCATCCCTTCTAAATCTTCAGGTGAAGTTTCGATTCTAACAAGAATACTATTTTTAAATTTAGCTGCTTCATCTGCAAAAAAGACTATTTTACCCGTTGCAGCACCAGGTGATGCTGGCAAACCTTGAGCAATAACATGTGCATTTTTAAGTGCTCTAGCATCAAAAACTGGATGTAATAACTCATCCAATTTGTTGGCTTCAATTCTTAATAAAGCGTCTTTATCATCAATCATCCCTTCATTTAATAAGTCTATGGCAATTTTTACCATTGCAGCTCCTGTACGCTTACCGTTTCTGGTTTGTAAAATCCATAATTTTCCATCTTGAATAGTGAATTCCATATCTTGCATATCTTTGTAGTGCGTTTCAAGAATTCTTTGGTAAGAATCAAGTTCTTTAAAAATAGTTGGCATTAATTCTTCTAAAGAAGGATAATTTTCTTTTCTATCTTTTTCTACAATTTGAGCCAATTCTGCCCAACGTAAAGAACCTAACTTTGTGATCTGTTGCGGTGTTCTAACGCCTGCTACCACATCTTCCCCTTGAGCATTAATTAAATATTCGCCATTAAAAACGTTTTCACCTGTACCTGCATCGCGAGTAAAACAAACACCTGTACCAGAATTATCACCCATATTACCATAAACCATGGCTTGTACATTTACTGCTGTACCCCAATCAGCTGGATATCCGTGCATGTTTCTGTAATAAACTGCTCGGTCACCATTCCAACTATTAAAAACTGCAATAATTGCTCCCCAAAGTTGTTCCCAAGGATTGGTTGGAAAATCATGGCCGGTTTGTTTTTTTACAGCATCTTTAAAGTCGTAAACTAAATCTTTTAAATCTTGAATTGAAAATTCGGTATCTAATTTAATACCTCTTTTGTCTTTGAGGTGTTCCATGATCTCTTCAAAAGGATCGATATCTTCTTTTGATGCGGGTTTCATTCCTAAAACAACACCGCCATACATTTGAATAAAACGTCGATAAGAATCCCACGCAAACTGTTCGTTATTGGTTTTTTTAGCTAAACCGACAACTACTTCATCATTAATTCCTAAATTTAAAACAGTATCCATCATTCCCGGCATAGAAACTCTAGCACCAGACCGGACTGAAACCAATAAAGGGTTTTCAGTATCTCCAAATTTAGACCTCATTAAAGATTCGATGTTAATAATAGATTGCTCAACTTCATTTTTAATCATAGCTATAGCAGCTTCTTCGCCTAATAAATTATACTCTGTACAAACTTCAGTTGTAATAGTAAAACCTGGTGGTACTGGAATTCCAATAACACTCATTTCTGCCAAATTGGCTCCTTTACCTCCTAAAAGGTTTTTCATTTTACTATTTCCATCGGCAACTTTATTACCAAATCTATAAACCCTTATTTTTGTATCTTCTAAGATTTCCATGATATTAAATTTATTTAATTTGAAACAATGAAATTACCAATTATAAAGTTTAATTTCAATGACTTATATCATATAATTTTATATTATTTTAATCTAAAATTATTAACATATTCTCAAAAAAAAATTCATTTAAATATTAAAACATCCCTTTTAGGTTATGATATTTGAAAATTCTATTTTATTTCATACTTTGCAATACAAGATTCTATATAGAAAAAATGACAGAAATAAAGAGACTTTTCGACTTTGCGTATTACCAATTAGAAAATAAGCCAAATGATGCGGCTTTAGTTACAAAATATAATGGGGAATGGGTTAAAACATCAACTCAAGAATATTTAAAAAAAGCAAACACTATAAGTAGAGCTTTGCTAAAATTAGGTATTAAAAAAAATGATAAAATTGCTGTAATTTCTTCAACAAATAGAACAGAATGGAATATTATGGATATTGGTGTGCTTCAAATTGGTGCTCAAAATATACCAATTTATCCAACTATTTGTGCTGAGGATTATGAATATGTGCTTAACCATAGTGAGTCTATTTATTGTTTTGTTTCAGATGAAGAAGTTCTTGAAAAAGTAAATAAAGTTAAAGCTAATACCAAATTAAAAGAGGTTTACTCTTTTGATCATATTAAAGGTTGTAAACACTATTCTGAATTATTTGAACTTGGTAAAGATGAGAGTAATCAAAATGAAGTTGAAACTAGAAAAGACGAAGTTAAACCAGAAGATTTAGCAACTATTATTTATACTTCTGGAACAACCGGAAAACCAAAAGGGGTAATGCTTTCACATTGGAATATAACTAGTAATGTACTTGATAGTTTTTCTAGAGTTCCTTTAAGAGGAAGTAATACTAAAGTTTTAAGTTTTTTACCTATTTGTCATATTTTTGAACGTGTCCTTATATACATCTATCAATATGCTGGAACTTCAATATATTTTGCTGAAGGCATTGATAAAATTGGTGACAATGCCAAAGAAATTAAGCCTAATTTAATGAGTGTGGTTCCTAGGCTTCTTGAAAAAGTTTATGATAAAATAATGGCTAAAGCCGAAGAACTAACAGGAATAAAAAAAGCATTATTTTATTGGGCTGTTGCTTTAGGTGAAAAATGGGAACCTTATAAACAAAATGGTGCTTTGTACGAATTTAAATTAAGCATTGCTAGCAAACTTATATTTAGTAAATGGCGTGCAGCATTGGGTGGCGAATTATATACTATGGTATCTGGAAGTGCACCACTACAACCACGTTTAGCAAGAGTTTTTTCAGCTGCAGGTATGCATATTATGGAAGGTTATGGTTTAACAGAAACCTCTCCTGTTGTATCAGTTGGGAAATATGGCGACCATATGTTTAAAGTAGGTACCGTTGGAAAACCTATTAATAATGTGGAAGTTAAAATAGCTGAAGATGGTGAAATTTTAATAAAAGGCCCTAATGTCATGTTAGGCTATTACAAAGATGATGAAAAAACAGCAGAAGTTATGACAGGTGATTATTTTCATACTGGAGATAAAGGAGAAATTGATGCCGATGGTTTTTTAAAAATTACTGGTCGTAAAAAAGAAATGTTTAAAACCTCGGGTGGTAAATATGTGATTCCTACACTTCTTGAAAATGATTTAAAACAATCTCGCTTTATAGAACAAGTTATGGTAATTGGTGAAGGCGAAAAAATGCCTGCCGCTTTAATTCAATTAAATTTTGAATTTGTAAGCGATTGGATTAAAAGAAAAAATTTAACTGTAGGAGCATCATTAGATGATATAGCTAATTCACAAATTATTCAAACTAGAATACAGAAAGAGGTTGATAAATGCAATTTAAAGTTTGGTAAATGGGAACAAATAAAACGCTTTGAATTGACTCCAGAAATTTGGTCTATTGATGCCGGACATCTTACACCTACCATGAAGATGAAAAGAGATGTTATAAAGAAAAAATATCAAGAACTTGTCGAAAAAATTTATCGCCCTTAACGCTCAACTACTTAAATAGCGATAATTAAAATTGAAGTAATAGATAAACATTCCATTTTTTCTTGAATTTATTATGCATGCATAATAAATTTTTTATATATTTGATATCACCAATCAAAAAATATGAAAGAAAAAACCATCGATTATGTGCTTCGAACTACATGGCTTACTGTACAAAAAATGTATAATGAAGAAGCCGCTAAATTTGAAAGTACGATGGCTACTGGGTTTACTTTATTAAGTATCGATCCGGAAAAAGGGACACCATCAACTGCATTAGGTCCTAAATTAGGAATGGAAGCAACGAGTTTATCAAGAATACTAAAAACAATGGAAAATAAGGGTTTAATAGAAAGAAATCCTAACCCAGAAGACGGCAGAGGCGTTATAATTTCATTGACTGAATTTGGAAGAGAAAAAAGAGCTTATTCAAAAGAAAAAGTACTCACATTTAATGAAGCTATAAAAAGTAATATTTCAGAAGAAAAACTAAAACACTTTTATGAAGTTTCCGAAATCATAAACGACATGGTTTCAAATAAAAAAATTTACAATCAAACAGAAAGTATTTCAAAATAAAATGAGCAAACGTAGAATTAAAAAAGTAGCCATTATTGGTTCTGGAATTATGGGAAGTGGCATCGCATGTCATTTTGCTAATATTGGCGTTGATGTTTTATTATTAGACATTGTTCCGAGAGAATTAAACGATAAAGAAAAAGCAAAAGGTTTAACTTTAGATGATAAAGTTGTTAGAAACAGAATTGTTAATGATGCCTTAACAGTTTCTCTTAAATCTAAACCCTCACCTATTTATCATCAAGTATTTGCAGATAGAATTACTACTGGAAACTTAGATGACGATATTGCCAAAGTTGCAAATGTTGATTGGATTATGGAAGTTGTAGTTGAACGTTTAGATATCAAAAAGCAAGTTTTTGAAAAATTAGAAAAATATAGAACCCCTGGCACTTTGATAACATCAAATACATCGGGTATTCCTATAAAATTTATGAGTGAAGGCAGAAGTGAAGACTTTCAAAAGCACTTTTGTGGTACTCATTTTTTTAATCCTGCAAGGTATTTAAAGTTATTCGAAATTATTCCAGGTCCAAAAACTGAGGCTTCAATATTAGAATTTTTAAATGGTTATGGAGAACAATTTCTTGGAAAAACTTCAGTAGTTGCAAAGGACACACCAGCATTCATCGGAAACAGAATAGGAATTTTTAGCATTATGAGTTTATTTCATACAGTTAAAGAAATGAATTTAACTATTGAAGAAGTTGATAAACTTTCTGGACCTGTAATTGGCCGTCCAAAATCAGCTACCTTTCGTACGGTTGATGTTGTTGGTTTAGACACCCTTGTGCATGTTTCAAATGGTATTGCAGAAAATTGTAAAGATGATGAACGTTTAGAGCTTTTTAAACTTCCAGATTTCATCAACACCATGATCGAAAACAAATGGTTAGGTAGTAAAACAGGACAAGGCTTCTATAAAAAAGAAGGTAAAGAAATTAAAACGCTAGACCTAAACAACCTAGAATATAGAGCTAACAAACGTGCTAGTTTTGCTACTTTAGAATTAACAAAAACTATTGATAAAGTAGTTGAGCGTTTTAAAGTATTAGTTTCTGGAAAAGATAAAGCTGGTGAATTTTACAGAAAAAGTTTTGCTGCATTATTTGCCTATGTTTCTAACAGAATCCCAGAAATAACTGACGACCTTTATAAAATTGATGATGCTATGAAAGCAGGTTTTGGTTGGGAACACGGTCCTTTTCAAATCTGGGATGCCATAGGTTTGGAAAAAGGTTTAGAAATCATGAAAGCTGAAGGTTTAGAACCAAACAAATGGGTTACAGACATGTTAGCTTCGGGAAGCACGTCTTTTTATACAATTAAAGAAGGTGCTACTTATGCTTATGATATTCCTAAAAAATCTCAAGTTAAAGTTCCTGGACAGGATAGCTTTATCATTTTAGATAATATTAGAAAGTCTAAAGAAGTATTTAAAAACTCTGGAGTTGTTATTGAAGATTTAGGCGATGGCATTTTAAATTGTGAATTCCAATCTAAAATGAACACAATTGGTGGAGACGTTTTAGCTGGATTAAATAAAGCTGTTGATTTAGCAGAAAAAGATTTCCAAGGATTAGTAATTGGAAATCAAGGAGCTAATTTCTCAGTTGGTGCCAATATTGGAATGATTTTCATGATGGCTGTTGAGCAAGAATATGATGAATTAAATGCTGCAATCAAATATTTCCAAGACACGATGATGCGTATGCGTTATTCTTCAATTCCAACAATTTCAGCGCCACATGGTATGACGCTAGGTGGTGGTTGTGAACTTTCAATGCATGCCGATAAAGTAGTTGCTGCAGCCGAAACTTACATCGGGTTAGTTGAATTTGGCGTTGGTGTCATCCCAGGTGGTGGAGGTTCTAAAGAAATGGCGTTAAGAGCATCAGATACTTTCAAAAAAGGTGATATTGAATTAAATACCTTGCAAGAATATTTCTTAACTATTGGTATGGCTAAAGTAGCAACATCAGCTTACGAAGCCTTTGATATGGGTGTTCTTCAAAAAGGAAAAGATATTGTAGTTGTTAATAAAGATAGACAAATAGCAACGGCCAAAGCACACGCTAAATTAATGGCTGAAGCTGGGTATACTCAACCAGTTAAACGTAAAGATGTAAAGGTATTAGGTAAACAAGCTTTAGGAATGTTTTTAGTTGGAACAGATTCCATGGAAGCTTCTAATTTTATAAGTGAACACGATCATAAAATTGCAAATAAATTAGCTTACGTAATGGCTGGTGGTGATTTGTCAGAGCCTACTCTTGTAAGTGAACAATATTTATTGGATTTAGAACGTGAAGCTTTCTTGAGCTTATGTACAGAACGTAAAACTTTAGAACGCATCCAACACATGCTAAAAACTGGTAAACCTTTAAGAAATTAAAACAATGAAACAAGCATATATAGTAAAAGCATACAGAACAGCAGTTGGTAAAGCCCCAAAGGGTGTTTTTCGATTTAAGAGAGCTGATGAATTGGGTGCTGAAACCATTCAGCACATGATGAAAGAATTACCTAACCTAGATGTCTCAAGAATTGATGATGTTATCGTTGGTAATGCTATGCCTGAAGGCTCTCAAGGTTTAAATATGGCAAGATTTATTTCATTAATTGGATTAAACAGTGTTGATGTTCCTGGTGTTACTGTGAATCGTTTTTGTTCATCAGGAATCGAAACCATCGGAATAGCTACTGCAAAAATTCAAGCTGGAATGGCAGATTGCATAATTGCTGGAGGTTCAGAAAGTATGAGTTCTGTACCCATGACAGGATTTAAACCAGAATTAAACTATGATACAGTTAAGGCTGGCCATGAAGAGTATTATTGGGGCATGGGAAATACCGCTGAGGCGGTTGCTAACCAGTTTAAAGTCTCTCGTGAAGATCAGGATGAATTTGCTTTTCAATCACATATGAAAGCCCTAAAAGCACAATCTGAAAACCGTTTTCAAGATCAGATTGTTCCTATCAATGTAGAACAAGTATATATTGATGAAAATGGAAAAAAAGCAACTAAATCATATATAGTCACTAAAGATGAAGGGCCTAGATTTGGAACAAGTGTGGAAGCACTTGCAAACCTACGACCAGTTTTTGCTCAAGGCGGAAGTGTTACTGCTGGTAACTCTTCTCAAATGAGTGATGGTGCTGCATTTGTAATGATAATGAGTGAAGATATGGTTAAAGAATTAAATCTAGAGCCAATTGCAAGATTAGTCAATTATGCAGCTGCAGGTGTTGAGCCTCGTATTATGGGAATTGGGCCTGTAAAAGCCATTCCAAAAGCCTTAAAGCAAGCCGGTTTAAAACAATCAGATTTAGAATTAATTGAACTTAATGAAGCTTTTGCCTCTCAATCATTAGCTGTAATAAGAGAATTAAATTTAAATCCAGATATCATTAATGTTAATGGTGGTGCTATTGCACTTGGACACCCTCTAGGTTGTACTGGCGCTAAACTTTCTGTTCAATTATTTGATGAGATGCGAAAGCGGAATATGACAGGAAAATACGGTGCTGTTACTATGTGTGTTGGTACTGGCCAAGGAGCATGTGGTATTTTTGAATTTTTAAATTAAGATATAAATAACAATAAGTGATGGAAGCAACTGAAAAAGATATTTTACGTGGTGGTCAATTCCTTGTAAAAGAAACCAAATGTGAAGATATTTTCACTCCTGAAGACTTTAATGAAGAACAGCTTATGATGAAAGAAGCTGTTAAAGAATTTGTTGACAGAGAAATTTGGCCTAAAAAAGCCCAATTTGAAAAGAAAGATTACGCTTTAACGGAAGATGTGATGCGTAAAGCTGGAGAACTAGGTTTCTTAGGTATTTCTGTACCTGAAGCATATGGTGGCATGGGTATGGGATTTGTAGATACCATGTTAGTTTGCGACTATATATCTGGAGCTACCGGATCATTCAGTACTGCTTTTGGAGCTCATACAGGTATTGGAACCATGCCAATAACCCTATATGGAACTGAAGAACAAAAACTAAAATATGTGCCAAAATTAGCTTCAGGCGAATGGTTTGGTTCGTATTGTTTAACTGAACCTAGTGCTGGTAGTGATGCCAATTCTGGTAAAACTAAAGCAGTTTTATCTGAAGATGGTAAGTCATATAAAATTACGGGGCAAAAAATGTGGATTTCCAATGCAGGATTCTGTAGTTTGATGATTGTTTTTGCACGCATTGAAGATGATAAAAATATCACTGGATTTATTGTAGAATACAACCCTGCTAATCCTAACGGTATTACTATGGGAGAAGAAGAACACAAATTGGGAATTCGTGCCTCTTCTACTCGTCAGGTATTTTTTAACGATACGGTTGTACCAATTGAAAACATGTTATCCACTAGAGGAAACGGTTTTAAAATTGCTATGAACGCTTTAAATGTTGGTAGAATAAAATTAGCTGCAGCTTGTTTAGATGCACAACGTAGGGTTATTACAGAATCTGTAAAATATGCTAATGAGCGTATTCAATTTAACACACCTATATCTAGTTTTGGTGCTATACGCCAAAAAATAGCTGAAATGGCTACCAACTGTTGGGTTGGCGAATCTGCGAGTTACAGAGCTGCAAAAAACATTGAAGATCGAATTATACTTCGTCAAAATAATGGTAAAGATACGCACCAAGAAGCTGAATTAAAAGGTGTTGAAGAATATGCTATTGAATGCTCTATTTTAAAAGTAGCGGTATCTGAACATACTCAAAATTGTACTGATGAAGGTATTCAAATTTTTGGTGGCATGGGATTCTCAGAAGAAACTCCTATAGAATCTGCTTGGAGAGATGCCCGTATAGCCAGAATATATGAAGGTACAAATGAAATAAACCGTATGTTAAGTATTGGCATGCTTATTAAAAAAGCCATGAAAGGTCATGTCGATTTATTAGGTCCTGCAACAGCAGTTGCTAACGAATTAACTGGCATTCCTTCATTTGAAACGCCAGATTATTCTGAATTATTTTCGGAAGAAAAAAGTATCATTATTAACCTTAAAAAATTATTCTTAATGGTTTCTGGAGCTGCTTTACAAAAATATGGTGAGCAAATAGAAAAACATCAACAACTTATGTTGGCTGCTTCCGATATTCTAATTCAAATATATTTAGCAGAGTCTGCAATTTTACGTGCAGAAAAAATGGTTAAAAAAGATGGGGAAGAAAAGGTTAAAGAACAAATAGCTATGGCAAAATTAAATTTATTTCATGCTATTGATGTGATAGAAACTGCTGGAAAACATTCTATCATATCTTTTTCAACAGGCGATGAACAACGTATGATGCTCATGGGATTAAAACGTTATATTAAATACGTGAACATGCCTAATATCATAGAGTTAAGAAATATTATTGCTGAAAAAGTAATTAAAGAAAATAAGTACTGCTTTTAGTTTTAAGCAGTATTTTTTAATGTGACTAACTCAATTTTTAAAAACGCTTCGAATTTATTTCGGAGCGTTTTTTATTTTCAGTATTTTTAGATAAAATTTAACTATGAAAAAGCTAATTGTCTTTTTATTCTTTATATCAACTTTTTGTTTTTCACAAGATCAAGAACTTGAAGCTAAACTATCTAATATAAGTTGGATTGCTGGAAATTGGAAAGGTGAAGCATTTGGAGGAATCACTGAAGAAATTTGGAGTGAACCTTCAGGAGGTTCCATGATGGCTTCTTTTAAATTGATTGATAAAGGTAATGTAGTTTTTTATGAAATAGAAATAATCCGCGAAGTTGAAAACACTCTTATTCTTCAATTAAAACATTTTGGTTCAGATTTAAAAGGTTGGGAAACGAAAGATGAAACTGTAGATTTCCCATTAATAAAAATAACACTAACAAAAGCTATTTTCGAAGGTATGACTTTCGAAAAAATAAGTAGTAATGAAATGAATGTTTATGTAGACATTCGTCAAGAAAATGGATCAATTGAAACAGTTAAATTTAATTACACAAAATAATATGAAAAACATATTCATAGCACTTACTCTCATATTTACTACAATCATTTTTGCACAAACAAATCAAAAAATATATGATATTATTGATGAGGTTTCAGCTGAAAGAATTGAAAAAGATATTATTACTTTAGTAAACTTTGGCACTAGAAACACCTTTAGCGACACCTTATCAAATACCAGAGGTATTGGTGCAGCTAGACGTTGGATAAAATCTGAATTTGAAACCATTTCTAAAGGTTGTAATAATTGCTTAAATGTGTTTTATCAAAAAGATTTTGTAACAAAAGAAGGTAATGGAAGAGTCCCTCATGATGCATGGGTAGTTAACGTAGTTGCAGTACAAAAAGGTACCAAATACCCAAACCGATACATTATTATGAGTGGTGATATCGATTCACGTGCAAGTGATACCATGGATTTTACAACAGATGCCCCAGGCGCCAATGATAATGCTTCTGGAATGGCTGGAACTATTGAGGCTGCTAGAGTATTATCTAAATACCAATTTGAAAATAGTATCATCTATGTTGGTTTATCTGGTGAAGAACAAGGTTTGTTTGGTGGTGCTGGATTAGCTAAATATGCGAAAGAAAATAACTGGGAAGTAATTGGAGTACTTAATAATGATATGATTGGAAATATTAACGGTGTAGATGGTGTGATTGACAATCGAACTTTTAGAATTTTTTCTGAGCCCGTTCCTGCAAATGAAACTGATCGTGAGAGAAATTCTAGACGTTTTTATGGTGGTGAAGTAGATGGTATTTCGCGTCAATTAGCTCGTTATGTTCATAAAACTGTAAAAACATATATGCCAGAAATGAACCCGATGATGATTTACAGATTAGATAGATTTGGTCGTGGTGGCCATCATCGTCCATTTAACGATTTAGGTTTTGCAGGCATAAGAATTATGGAAGCCCATGAAAACTATACCCAACAACATCAAGATATCCGTGAGGAAAACGGTATTAAATATGGCGATGTTTTAGAACATGTTAATTTTGATTATGCAAAAAAACTAACCGCTGTAAATGCTATAAATTTGGCTAGTTTAGCTTGGGCACCACCATTGCCTAAAAATATTGCTATTGGTGGTATTGTTGAAGCAGATGCAAAATTGAAATGGGATAAGGTAGAAGGTACTAAAGGTTATAAAATATATTGGCGAGATACCACCTCACCCACTTGGGATCATAGTAGATATGTAGGGGATGTAACCGATTTTACACTAAAAGGCATCGTTATTGATAATTCCTTTTTTGGAGTAGCTACAGTTGGAGAAAATGGTTTTGAAAGTACTGTAGTATTTCCAAATAAAATTATGAGATAAAGTGATTAGAGTCTATAACGTATGGTATTTGTTTTTGTTTTTTATACTAACTAGTTGTGCTGGAAAATCACAAAACTCAGTAAGCGTTTCGTTTGAATATTCAAAAGATTCATTATTGGTTATTTACAAAAACACACTTTATTGCCCAGTTTTTTCTAAAATTGAAAATCTAGAAAATAATACCGTCCGTTACATTCAATCTGAAGCTAGAGAAACTAGTCGGTTACTAAAATTTGGAAAAATAGATGAAGATTCAATTTCTATATTAAAAAAATATCAATTCGAACATTATTATGGTTATCATGACGAAAAAAAACAATCTTATGATACTACCTATAATTATGGTTTACCCTATTTAAAAGGAAAGCAATATAAAGTAATACAGGGTTACAATGGAAGTTTTACTCATAATAATGAAGTTTCTAGACATACTATAGATTTTAAAATGAATATTGGTGATACAGTTGTTGCTACTCGTGATGGTGTTGTTATAAAAGTAGTAAGTCATCATAATAAACAAGGAACCACAAAAAAATTCAGACCCTTTGCTAATTACATAGTAATTTACCATTCAGATAATACAATAGCTCAGTATGTCCATTTAAAACAGCATTCTAATTTAATAAAAGTTGGAGATTCTGTTACAATTAATCAACCTATTGGACTTTCTGGATTTACGGGTTGGACCACCACACCACATCTCCATTTTGGCATATTTAAACCCACAAAAAAAGGGTTAAACTCAATCCCCATTTACTTAAATTCTTTGGAAGGGAAAACTTATAAAAAAAATAAAATATTTAAAAATGATTAATAGATTTAAACTGGTTATTAATTTTATGATTGTTTTGATGTCATTACAATCATTTTCACAAGCACTTTTAAAAGAAAAATCAAATTTTACTAAACAAGACACTTTGCGAGGTAGCATCACACCAGAACGCGCTTGGTGGGATTTAACATATTATTATTTAGACATCAAAGTAAATCCAGAAGAAAAATTCATTTCAGGGAAAAACACCATTCAATACAAAGTTTTGGAACCAAACTCTGTAATGCAAATAGACTTACAAACACCCTTAAAAATTACTAAAGTAATTCAAAATGGAAAAGAATTAGAAGTTATTAATGATGGGTTTGCGCATTTTATAAAACTTAAAGATTCTCAAAATAGTAATGATGTAAATAGTTTAGATGTTTATTATGAAGGAAATCCAAAAGAAGCTGTAAGAGCCCCATGGGATGGAGGCATTTCATGGAAAAAAGATACTAATGGTAATCATTTCATAGCATCATCTTGCCAAGGTTTGGGAGCTAGTGTTTGGTGGCCTAATAAAGACCACATGTATGATGAAGTTGATAGTATGCAAATTAGTGTTAATGTGCCATCAAAACTTATGAATGTATCTAATGGAAGACTCAGGAAAATAGAACAAATTGGAGATACTAAAACTTATACTTGGTTTGTAAACAACCCTATAAACAACTATGGCGTAAATATTAATATTGGAGATTACGCTCACTTTTCAGAGGTATATGATGGACAAGGAGGTAATTTAGATATGGATTATTATGTTTTAAAATATAATCTAGTAAAAGCAAAAGAACATTTTAAAGATGCTCCTAAAATGATGAAAGCTTTCGAGCATTGGTTTGGGCAATACCCCTTTTATAAAGATGGCTTCAAACTTGTGGAAGTTCCATATTTAGGTATGGAACATCAAAGTTCTGTAACTTACGGGAATCAATACAAAATGGGTTACTTAGGTAATGATTTATCTGGCACTGGTTGGGGTTTAAAATTTGATTTCATAATTATTCATGAATCTGGACACGAGTGGTTTGCAAATAATATTACTAATAAGGATATCGCAGACATGTGGATTCATGAGAGTTTTACGGCTTACTCAGAAAATCTATTTTTAGATTTTTACTACGGAAAGGAAGCATCTGCTGAATATGTTATAGGCACAAGAAAAAACATACAAAACGACAAACCTATAATTGGAAACTATAATGTGAACAATGAAGGTTCTAGTGATATGTATTATAAAGGTGCTAATATGTTACATACGCTGCGTAAACTTATAAAAGATGATGAAAAGTGGCGACAAACTTTACGTAAAATGAACGTTACGTTTTATCATCAAACCGTTACCACAAAACAAATTGAAGATTTTTTAAGTACTGAAACTGGTATTGATTTAACTGAGTTTTTTAATCAATATTTAAGAGATACACGTATACCTACTCTAGAATATAAAATTGAAAATAAAGAACTTAAATATAGATGGATTAACATAGTTGATAATTTTGATATGCCCGTTCAAGTAACTATTAATGAAAAAGAACAATGGTTATTCCCAAAAGTTGAATGGCAAACATTAAACTTGGAAAACAAAAATTCTACTTTAAGAGTTGATAAGAATTTTTATGTTATTGCAAAAACGCTTGAATAAATACAATTTATAAATTACATTATAATATATTTATTTATATTTGTAAAGGTTATATCAGTAATCTGCTCTCGTTTTATAATACTCTCACCATTATAGATTAATTCAATTAATTGAAAATAAATGAAAGTATTAATAGCAGAAGATAATAAAATAGTTATTCTAGGGTTAAAAAAAATCTTTTCCGAATATCCAGAAATAGAATTAGATATAGCTGAAAATGGACTAACAGCTTTAAATTTTTTATTAAAACATAAAAGCAACTTACCAGATTTTATTTTACTAGATTTAAATATGCCCATTATGGATGGTATAGAGTTCTTATCTACCATCAAAAAAAATGATGATTTAAAATCAATTCCAGTCATAATTCATTCAACCTCAAATAACATTTCTGATATTGAAAAATGCCAATTATTAGGTTGTGCGGGATATTTTGTAAAAGTAGTCGATTTTACAAAATACAAATCTAATATTAAACTAATAATAGAGTATTGGAAACAATCAAAAGGACATAAAGTTTTAAAAAATTTAGATAACAAATTCAAAAAAACTTCATGAAAGGATTCATTTTTACCAATTTTATAGAATTTATTGAATCAAACCTAGGATTACAGGTGGTTGATGAAATGATTACGAATTCGAATTTGCAATCTGAAGGTATTTATAGCTCATATAACAACTATGATTTTGATGAGCTAGTTACACTTTTAACCTTTGTATCTAAAAAAACAAATACACACACAGATATTTTACTAGAGAAATTTGGGATTTTTGTTTTTCCATATCTCGTAGGCAAGCATTCATATATTACAGAACACTATAGTAATCCATTAGATTTAATAGCTGGTATTGAAAATCATATACATATTGAAGTAAAAAAACTATACAATGATGCCGATCTTCCAACTTTTAGAATTGTTGAAAAAACGGATTGTAAATTAACTATAATTTATAATTCTGGGAAAGGTTTAACTTACTTTGCTATTGGTTTAATAAAAGAAACACTTAATCATTTCAAAGTAAATGGAACTGTTAAAATTGATACGTCTTTTGATCATAATAAAGGAGTGAAATTTGATATTGAACTAGATTAGATTATTGAGATGGAATTCACTAAAACTGTAACTAATCTTACAAATTAAATAATTTTTTAAATTCAATTTTAACTTAAAAACCTATTTATTTTGATTACAGACGAAATATTAATTTTAAAAAGAGCCCTAGAAAGGGAGCGTAAATCTAGAGAACTTGCTGAAAGTTTTGTAGAAAATCGCTTAAGAGAGCTTTATGAAAATAATATACAACTTTCAAATAAAGTATTAACCCAAGAAGAATTTCAAACCGATCTATTAGATAATCTTGTTGATGCATTATTTGTAGTAGATTTTAAAGGTAACATTTTAAAAATCAATAAAGAAGCCTCTAAACTTATTGGTCTTGAAAAAGATTTTAAACTAAGTAATATCTCTCAATTTTCTACTAAGAATAAAAATAAAATCTACGAACTATTTAAAAAAGATAATTTTAAATGTAAAAACACAACTTTTCATTATGAATTTTTAAATAGAAATAAAGAAAAAAAATACGTTGATATTAAAGCAAAAATTTTAATTGATTCTGATAAAAAACCATATGCATATCAAGCAATAGTAAGAGATGTAACCGAACAGTATTTAATTGATTTGCAAATACAAAAACTAGAGAAGTTTGAAAATTTTGAAAGTCAAATTTTGAAAGATTTATTAAAATCAAATGATATTTTTAGTAATGCGTATAGTTTGGTTAATTATGTTTCAAAATTTTTAAATACTAATGATTGTGTGTTTTATGGTATAGTTAATAACGAGTTAGTCCAATTAGCTAGAACTGATAAAAAATTAAATTCTAATAATTTATCAAAAAATAAAGTATCAATACCACTAAATAAAGGTGTAGTTGGAAGAGTCACAAGAAATAAAAAAGGTGAAATAATCAATGATACATCTAAAGATTTAGATTACGTTGTTGATGATGCAACTAGATTGTCCGAAATTACTATTCCAATTTTATTGGATGATAAAGTAATTGGTATTATTGACTCTGAACATCCTGAAAAAAATCATTTCACTAAAGATCAATTAACTAGTTTATCTAAAATTTCAGTTTTAATTGCTCTACATTTAAAAAACTGTGCTACAGAATTAGAAAAATCACTGAAACAAAAGGAACTTGAATTAACAAAAAATAGATTAGAAATTATTTTTGAAAGTTATTCTGATGCTAAGATTATTGAATCTAAAGACAGATATATAGAATTTGTTAGTCATGCTTTTTTAAATTTATTTAATATTCCAATTGAGTACCAACATCAATTAATAGGACTATCATGTGAAATTGCAAGAGAAAATTCTAAAGGCAATTTTGTAAATGAAGATGAATTTTTAAGAAGAGTTGAAGAAATCATTGAAAATGAAGAAGTAGTAACTAATGAAATACTAGAATTAAAAGATGGTAGATTTGTATCTAGAGATTACACCCCAATATACCATAACGAAAATTTAGATGGCCATATGTGGACATATAGAGATGTTACACTTCAAATTAATTATGATAAAAGTATAGAATATCAAAATAAAAAATACGAAAATATTATAGACAATATTAATCTGGGATTAATGGAAGTTGATAATAATGATACTATCTTAACTGTAAACAATGCCTTTTGCAATATGAGTGGTTATAATTCCAGTGAACTTATTGGAAAAAAAGCAAAAGAGGTTTTATTAAAAAAACAGGAGGTAGAAATCATGAATCAAAAAAATAAAATTCGTGAAAAAGGCATTGATGATATCTATGAAATTGAAATTAATACTAAAAATGGAGATACCAAGTACTGGCTCATTAGTGGCGCACCTAATTACAATATTAAAGGTGATGTAATTGGTTCAGTAGGGATTCATTTAGATATTACACAATTAAAAAAATTAAATATTGAAAATGAAAAGTTAATTACAGATTTAACTGAGAGTAATAAAGAACTTTATAATTATGCCCATGTAGTATCACATGATCTAAAAACACCATTAAGAACTATATCGTCTTGTATTAACTGGTTAAAAGAAGATAATGCTGGTAAATTAAATGAAGAAAGTTTAGAATATATTTCTATTATTTTAGAGTCTGTTAATGATATGGATAAGTTAATTTCTAATACCCTACAATTTTCTGAACTTAGAGCATCTTCATCAATTACTGGTAATAAATCTGAATTACAACCAATAGTTAGCTCTATTATAACTAATTTAAATAGAGATAGTATGGGAACTTTAGAAATAAATATAGTAAAAACACTACCTGAAGTTAAATTAAATGAAACAAAAGCTAAACAAATATTTCAAAATATACTTGATAATGCTTACAAATATAAAGATTCAACAAAAGATAGTTTTGTAAATATTAATTGGGAAAATCAAGCTGAATTTATTAAATTTTCTATCGAAGATAATGGTATTGGAATAGATAAAGAACATTTTTATCTTGTTTTTGAAATATTTAAAAAACTTAATAATAGAACAGACTCAAGTGGTATTGGTTTGTCAATTGTAAAAAAAATAGTAGAATCTCATGGAGGTGAAATTTGGTTTGATTCAAAATTACATGTTGGGACTACTTTTTATTTTACATTACCCAAATAATAGACTTAAAAATCAGCCTATTAATTTTTAATTGCAAAATAATAGACTGATTTAAAAAATTATTATTGAGTTTTATATAAAAATTTTAAATTCCACTTATGTAACTTCCATACGGATCTTTAAACTGTATACCTTCTGAAAATCGTAATTTACTCAACAACTTAAATTCTGACAAAGCCCACAATACAAACTCTTTTACAAAATAGCTATCTTGTTTTGATAAATTAGGTTGATATTTACCAAGTAAATCATCAAGTGGAGAAATCGCATTTAAAATATTTTTATATTCTTTGTCCTTCAAATCGTCTAATAATTCAAACCCTTCTTTTTCATTGAAAAACCAAGAAACAATATCATCATATGGTGATTCTTCATCTTGTTTTTGAAGCTTTTCTATTTTTGGAAAAAACTCAACAAATAAACTTTTAACAGCCTCCCCAATTAAATTATAAGCAACAACGGCAGCCCCTTCCTGTTCTCCTTCATATACCAACTCTACTTTACCAGTTATAGCCGGAATAATTCCAATAAAATCTGATAGCCTTAAAATAGTTTGACCATCACCAGCTATTAAAGCTCGTCTTTCCGCTGTACTTAGTAAGTTCTCTAAAGCAGTAATACTTAAACGCGCACTAACCCCACTTTTGGCATCAATAAATTCACTTTCGCGAGCTTCAAAAACAATTTGTTCTAATAAATCTCTGGCTAAGTCTGGAACTATTACTGAAGTTTTTTGTGCTTCAACAACTCTTGCCTCCTGCTCTGTTATTTTTCTAGCAGTTTCTATATCAGCTGGATAATGGGTTAAAATTTGAGACCCTATTCGGTCTTTTAAAGGTGTAACAATACTACCCCTATTGGTATAATCTTCAGGGTTTGCAGTAAATAAAAATTGAATATCTAAAGGTAACCTCAATTTAAAACCTCTAATTTGAATATCTCCTTCCTGTAAAATATTAAATAAAGCCACTTGAATTCTTGCTTGTAAATCTGGCAACTCGTTAATTACAAAAATGCATCGGTTTGCACGTGGAATCATACCGTAATGAATCACTCTGTCATCAGCATAACTTAATTTTAAATTAGCAGCTTTAATTGGATCTACATCTCCAATAATATCTGCTACGGTAACATCTGGAGTTGCTAATTTTTCAGCAAAACGCTCACTCCTATGCAACCAGTAAATTGGCGTATCATCTCCCTTATCCTTAATCAATTCTGTAGCGAATCTTGAAATTGGTTTTAAAGGATCATCATTAATTTCAGAACCTTCAATAACAGGAATATATTCATCTAACAAATTCAACATTAAACGTGCTAAACGTGTTTTGGCTTGTCCTCTCAACCCTAAAAGATTGATATTATGTCTTGACAAAATAGCTCGTTCTAATTCAGGAATTACGGTATTTTCATAACCATGAACCCCTTCAAAAGTAGTCTCTTTGTTTTTTATTTTTTGAATTAGGTTATCTCTAAGTTCGTCTTTTATCGATTTACTTTTGTAACCTACTTGTTTTAATGCTCCTAATGTTTTTATGTTTTCTGTTTTCATATTTTACTTTTTAGAATAAAGCTTATGGAAAAAAGATTTTTAATAATTATAAATAATTCTCTTTTCTAACCGCTTTATTCTTCATTTTATTTATCCTCTTATTCTTTTTTTTCTGTTTGTTTCGTAATCTTCAAAAATCATTTCTCCCAAGCCTTTTAGCCCAGTATAAAATGCTTTTCCTTGGTTAGCATAGGTAAACTCTCTTACAAATTGCATTAGGTAGCTATCTTTAGCTATCATAAACGTTGTGATAGGAATGTGTAAACGGCGAGCTTGTTGCGCCATCATATAACATTTATTAATGATGTGTTTATCTAAACCATTACTATTTTTATAATACTGACCATCTGGCAATCTCAAGCAACTAGGTTTACCATCCGTTATCATGAAAATTTGTTTATTGGTATTTCGTTTTCTTCGTAGCAAATCCATGGCCAATTCTAAACCTGCAACTGTATTTGTGTGATAGGGCCCAACTTTTAAATATGGTAAATCTTTAATTTCAATTTGCCAAGCATCATTACCAAAAACCAAAATATCAAGAGTGTCTTTTGGGTATCTCGTTGTAATCAATTCGGCTAATGCCATCGCCACTTTTTTAGCAGGTGTAATTCTATCTTCACCATATAAAATCATACTATGGCTTATATCTATCATTAAAACCGTACTCATTTGAGATTTATGAAGTGTTTCTTCTACAACCAAATCATCTTCAGACAATGTGAAATCTGAGATGCCATGGTTTATTTGAGCATTTTTCAAACTTTCAGTCATTGAGACTTTATCTAAAGCATCACCAAATTGATAATTTCTAAAATCACCTGTATGCTCATCGCCGATTCCTTGACTTTTACTTTTATGATTCCCTTGACCACTGCGTTTAATTTTTCCAAAAATCTGATCTAAAGCTTGCTGCCTGATAGCACGTTCCGTTTTTGCAGTGATAGTCATTCCTCCTTGACCGTCATCATCAATTTCTTCTCTGATGTATCCTTTGTTTTTTAAATCTTCAATAAAATCCTCCAAAGAATATTCAGGAGTAGTTAAGTTATACTCTTTATCAAGTTCTTTTAACCAATCAATGGCCTCATCAAAATCACCAGATGTGTGGGTTATTAATTCTTTAAAAACTTCAAAAAGCGTATCAAAAGGAGTCTTGTAAGGCGCTTCATATTTTTTAAATACAAAACCTTTTCTATTATTATTGGTTTCTCTCATAGCACAATAAAAATAATACATTTTAAGATTTAAATTATGAGCATTAACATATATTTTAAGAATCTAATTATAAGTTTTAATTATCTTTAGGCAACTTATAAAAATATAAAATGAAAAAACCTTTATTTCTGCTATTTTTAATAGCATCTTGCCTGCTTACAGCACAAGATTTCTCATTGGATTTAATAAAAAATATGAAACCTCGAAACATTGGTCCTGGCGGAATGTCTGGCCGTGTTACTGCAATCGATGTGGTTCATAGCAATCCTGATATTATGTATGTTGGAACCGCATCTGGTGGTTTATGGAAATCTACTTCAGGCGGTATTAAATGGGATCCTATTTTTGATAACGAAGTAACTGGCTCTATAGGTTCAGTAGCTATTCAACAATCAAATCCAAGTATTATTTGGGTTGGTACTGGAGAAGGAAACCCAAGAAACAGTTTAAATGGGGGTTACGGAATTTACAAATCTTTGGATGGTGGGAAAAATTGGCAGTTGATGGGTTTAGAACAAACACGCCATATACATCGAGTGATTATAGACCCAACAAATCCAAATATTGTTTATGCCGCAGCCATCGGTTCACCTTGGGGTGAGCATCCTGAACGTGGTGTTTTTAAAACAACTGATGGTGGAAAAACGTGGCAAAAAATATTATTTGCAAATAATAAAACAGGTGCTGCTGATTTAATTATGGATCCAAAAAACCCAAACAAATTAATGGCTGCCATGTGGGAACATAAACGCGACCCATGGTTTTTTAATTCTGGAGGAGAAGGATCTGGATTGCACATTACTTATGATGGTGGTTTAAATTGGAAAAAAGTAAGTTCTGAAGATGGTTTTCCTGAGGGCAATCTGGGTAGAATTGGGATAGCTATTGCTGCAAACAAACCAAATATTGTTTATGCCTTAGTTGAAGCTAAAAAAAATGCCCTATACAAAAGTGAAGATGGTGGTTTTAAATGGAAGAAAATTAATGATAAAGAAGATATAGGAAACAGACCATTTTATTATTCTGAAATTTATGTTGATCCTCAAAATGAAAATAGAGTATATTCTGTTTTTACTTATGTAAATGTTAGTGAAGATGGTGGCAAGAATTTTAGTGAATTAATGCCTGCTTATGGTGCATATAATGGCGTTCATCCAGATCACCATGCCTGGTGGATGCATCCTAATGATGGGAGTTTTATGATTGATGGCAACGATGGCGGTATGAATATTACGCATGATAGTGGAAAAACTTGGCGTTTTATAGGCAATTTACCTGTAGCACAGTTTTATCATATAAATGTGGATCATGAATTCCCTTATAATGTATATGGTGGCCTACAAGACAACGGTTCTTGGCGCGGACCTGCTTATGTTTGGCGTGCTCAAGGCATTAGAAATTCATATTGGCAAGAAATTAGTTTTGGTGATGGTTTTGATGTCGTTCCAGATAAAGATGATTCGAGATATGGTTGGACTATGAGTCAACAAGGTAGTGTGTCTAGATATGATTGGATAACTGGAAATAATTATGGTGTACAACCAACAGCTCCCGATCCTAAAACAAACCTTCGTTTCAACTGGAATGCTGCTATTAATATTGATCCTTTTGATAACAATACGGTTTATTTTGGAAGTCAGTTTGTACATAAATCAACTGACAAAGGTGAAACTTGGTCAATTATTTCTAATGATTTAACAACCAATGATCCAGAAAAATTAAAGCAATCTGAAAGTGGTGGATTAACAATAGATGCTACAGGCGCAGAAAATCATTGTACTATTTTAGTGATTGAGCCTTCTCCTTTAGAAAAAGGTAATATTTGGATTGGAACCGATGATGGTCGTGTACACGTAACACAGAATGGTGGTACAAGTTGGACAGATATTTCTAAAAACATCAAAGGATTACCTTCTGGAAGTTGGATTCCACAAATAAAAGCAAGTAATAAAAACAAAGGTGAAGCGCTTCTCATTGCTAATGATTACAGACGTTTTAACTATACACCCTATGCTTACAGAACTAAAGATTATGGTAAAACTTGGACTAGAATAGTTGATGAAAATGATGTTAAAAGCTACACATTATCAATAGTTGAAGATATAGAAGAACCAAATCTTATGTTTTTAGGAACTGATGACGGTTTATACTTATCTCTTGATGCTGGAAACAAATGGACAAAATGGAAAGAAGGTTTCCCTACTGTTTCAGTAAAAGATTTAGTTATCCATCCAAGAGAACATGATTTGATAATTGGCACCTTTGGTCGTGCTGCTTGGGTATTGGATGATATCAGACCATTAAGAGCTATGGCGAAAGATCAATCAATAGTGAACTCAAAATTAAAATTATTTGAACCACCAGTAGCTTATCAAGCGGCTTATCAACAACCAACTGGAACCAGATTTGGAGCTGATGCTTTATTCCAGGGTGAAAACAGAGGTTCTGGTGCTACTCTATCATACTTTATTGAAGTTGATAAAAATAAAAAAGAAAAAGATGAAGTTGATGATGATAAAGACTCTGAAGATTCAACTACAAAAGATTTACAGTCTGTTAAATTGGATTCTATAACGATGCAATTTTTTGATGGAGATCGTTTAATTAGAACTTTAAAGCAAAAAACACCAAAAGAATCTGGAATTCATAAATGGACTTGGTATATGGATGAAGCAGGAGTATCAAGGCCTTCGCGAAGCACAAGAGAGCAAACTCGCGAACCTGGTGGCGTTAATGTAAAACCAGGAAATTATAAAGTAGTTATGAGTTTTGGAGATCAAAAATCTGAACAAATAATCACAGTTAAATCAGATCCTAGATTAGATGTTTCTTTAAAAAATATTGATGAAATATATAACGCTGGCAAACAACTTGAAAGTATGCAACAAAGCGTATCTGATGCTGTAAAACAAATAGTTGAGAGTAAAACTATTGCCGAAAAATTTCAATCTGATTTAAAGAAAGCAGATAAAGAATTGTACAAAGATCAAATCAAAGATTCTAAAGATATTATTAAAAAAATAGATGATTTAATAGCTATTTACCTTGGCAAAGAGGATAAGAGACAAGGTTTAACTCGTAACTCTGATATGACTGTTAGCCGACGTTTAAGTTTGGCTAGTAATTATATAGAATCTAGTCAGAATGGATTGACGGCTACTGAAACGCAACTTATCGAGTTTGCGAAAAATGCTATTTTGGATGCTTTTAACAAAACTAATATGTTTTTTAATGAAGATTGGTCAACTTATCAATCTAAAATGGATGCATTAAAAGTTAATCCTTTCAAACAAATTAACTCTTTCAAAATAGAATAAATAATTTTATTGCTTAAGTAAAAATGCTCTCGAATTTGAGAGCATTTTTTTATTCAACTCTATTTAGACCAGAGATATTTTCAATTTTAATAAATTTCCCAATGGTGGAAATAAGACCTTCTTTTTTAAATTGAGATAGTACACGAATTGCTGATTCTGTTGCTGTTCCAACTATATTTGCATAATCTTCACGAGATAATAAAACACTTAAAGTGCCATCTGGATTCACTCCAAAACTATCATTAATATAAATTAGCGTTTCGGCTAAACGTTGACGAACCGATTTTTGAGCCATATTAACAATAACTTCATCAGCTTCTTTTAAATCATTAGCCATGCTTTTTAAAACATCAAATGAGAATTTTGAATTTTTTTGTAAATCATCAATAATTTCACTTTTAGGTATAAAACAAACTTCCATATCATTAAGAGCCGTTGCCTGAAGGTTAGAACTCTCATCTGTTACTAATGATCGTTGGCCTAATAAATCGCCTTTTACAACTATCTTAACTATTTGGTCTTTACCATTTTTACTCAATTTAGAGAGTTTACAAACACCATCTTTTATACAATAAACACCATTAATTGATTCACCTTCATCAAAAATTACCTCACCTTTCTTGATAGTTCTTGTAGTTTTACAACCTGAAATACGCACTAATTCATCTCTGGTCAATGACTTTAAAGAGTTAAACTGTTTAATGATACATTGTTCACAATTTCCCATATAAAAAATTTTCAAGTTTAGTAAAATTAAACAAAACATGACAAATATCATATTTTAAAGCCATGAGTTTTGAGAATTTTGTTCAAGGTATATATGAGCAAATAATATGAACACTAAAACGTGTTTCCATTGTGGTTTAGATGCAAACCAATTTGTAATTATTTTTGATGAGAAATCATTTTGTTGTAATGGTTGTAAAACTGTTTACGAAATATTTAGCGTAAACAATTTAACCTGCTATTATGATTTACAAAATACACCAGGAACCACTCCTAAAGACATAGAAGGCAAATACAATTTTTTAGAAAATATTAAAATTGTTGACCAATTGCTTGAATTTAATGATGGGGATACACAAATAATAACACTTTATATTCCTCATATTCATTGTAGTTCTTGCATATGGATTTTAGAGAATTTAAATAAACTAAATCCAGCAATTAGTTCTTCAACAGTCAATTTTGGGAAAAAGAATGTGAGAGTTTCTTATAATTCTCTTACACTTTCATTAAAAAACCTAGTTGCACTTTTAAGCAGTATAGGTTACGAACCATTTATTAGTTTAGATGATTACAGTGTTGGTAAAAAAAACATAGACAGATCATTAATCTATAAATTAGGAGTTGCTGGTTTCGCTTTTGGAAATGTGATGTTTTTATCGTTTCCTGAATATTTTGAAGTGGGAGAATTTTGGTTGGAACAATTTAAACCCCTGTTTAGATGGCTCATGTTTATCTTCTCATTGCCTGTTGTTTTTTATTCAGCACAAGATTATTTTATTTCAGCGTATAAAGGACTTCGGTCTAAAATTTTAAATATTGATGTACCTATAGCTTTAGGAACTTCTGTATTATTTGTTAGGAGTACAACAGAAATTATTTTTGATATCGGTTCTGGTTTCTTTGATAGTTTAACCGGACTTATTTTCTTCCTTTTACTAGGTAAATTCTTTCAGCAAAAAACATACTCTTTTTTATCTTTTGAGCGTGATTATAAATCGTACTTCCCTATTGGAATTACAAAAATTAATGAAGGCAAAGAAACTTCTATACAAGTTTATGATATTGCTAAAGGCGATCGATTACTTATTAGAAATGAAGAATTAATTCCTGTTGATTGTATTTTAATAAATGGAAAAGCAAGAATAGATTACAGTTTTGTAACAGGCGAATCTAAAACAGTTTCTAAACAATCGGGAGATAAGCTTTTTGCTGGCGGCAAACAACTGGAAGGCAGCATTGAGGTAGATGTTTTAAAAACCGTTGAACAAAGTTATTTAACTCAACTTTGGAGTAACGATGTATTTAAAAAAGATAAAGAATTAGCTTTTACCAATATTACCAATAGGGTTAGTAAACGTTTCACTCTAGCTATCTTATTAATTGCTTTTGTAGCAACTACGTTTTGGTTAATAACAGACTCTAGTAAAGCACTAAATGTTTTTACATCAGTCTTGATTATCGCTTGCCCATGTGCCATTGCGCTCTCTGCACCTTTTACATTTGGAAATATTATAAGAATTTTGGGTAAGAAAAAATTATACTTAAAAAACGCCTCAGTTATTGAAAAACTTGCAAAAATAAATACGATTATATTTGATAAAACAGGCACAATTACTGCCAATAAAAAAACTACAATAAACTACGAAGGCTCAAAACTTTCATTAAATGAGGAATCATTATTAAAAAGTACATTACGTGGTTCTAACCATCCATTAAGTAGATCATTATATAACTTATTGGATGAGCACAATATTGTTTGTTTAGATTATTTTGTAGAACATTTGGGTCAAGGTATTGAGGCCAATTACCAAAACCAATCTCTTAAAATTGGTTCTGCTACTTTTGTTGGTTACGCCACCGATACAGCCACTTTAAACACATCCGTGCATGTGAGCACAAACAACCAATACAAAGGGAAGTTTACTTTTTACAACAAATACAGAAAAGGTTTATCTAAACTATTTAACAGATTAAAAAGAGATTATGATTTGGTGATTTTATCTGGTGATAATGCTGGCGAGGAAGCTAACTTAAAAAGAATATTACCTACTAAAACCAAGTTATTATTTAATCAAAAACCGGAGGATAAATTAGAATATATAAAGTTTCATCAAAGTGAAGGTGCCCATGTTTTAATGATTGGTGATGGCTTAAATGATGCTGGTGCTTTGGCGCAAAGCAATGTGGGTATTGCTATTTCAGAAAACGTAAATGTGTTTTCTCCTGCTTGTGATGCGATACTTGATGCTTCAAAATTTAATCAGTTGTATGATTATATAAAGATTTCAAAAAATGCCATTAAGATTATTAAATGGAGTTTTTTGTTGTCGTTTATATACAACATCATCGGGCTTTATTTTGCAGTTACAGGACAATTAGAGCCTGTGGTTGCTGCTATTTTAATGCCATTGAGCTCTATAAGCATTGTAGCTTTCACAACCATAACCACTAATTTATTAGGCAGAAAACTGGGATAGTATATTGGTTTTAACAATTAGGTGCGTTAGGGATTGTAGTGGAAATCCTTTTGCTTTTTTGCGAAAGATTGCAATGAAAAGCCCGACCCGATTGGGTAACGCAAAAAAAAGAAGATTAAAAATGAAACATGACAAAAGTCATTTTTTTAAAATAAGTATGAGGGTATTTTTGAACCATAACTTCAAATAGGTATGAGTGTTATATATATTTTATTGGCTATAAGTATTGTGGTTGCTGTTGGTTTTTTTATTGCTTTTATAATGGCTGTAAAAAACGGACAGTATGATGATAGTTATACCCCATCGGTAAGAATGCTTTTTGAAGATGAACTGGTAAAAGACAAAACAGATAAAACGATACAAACCAAAAAGAATAAAAATTAATACTATGGAAATTCAACAATTTCATTACGATAATAAAATCGTTAAAAACTTTCTTTACGCCACCATGCTTTGGGGCGTTGTTGGCATGTTGGTAGGTTTACTACTTGCATTTATGTTTTTATTCCCAAATTTAACAGATGGCATTTCGTGGCTAAGTTTTGGAAGGCTGAGACCTTTACATACAAATGCGGTAATATTCGCCTTTGTTGGTAATGCTATATTTGCCGGAATCTATTATTCTACGCAACGTTTATTAAAAGCTAGAATGTTTAATGATACTTTAAGCAAAATAAACTTTTGGGGTTGGCAACTTATTATTGTTGGTGCTGCCATTACTTTACCTTTAGGTTACACAACATCAAAAGAATATGCAGAATTAGAATGGCCTTTTGATATTGCTATTGCTTTAGTTTGGGTAGTTTTTGGCTGGAATTTAATTGGTACTATTTTAAAAAGAAGACAACGCCATTTATATGTAGCGATTTGGTTTTACATTGCAACATTTGTTACGGTAGCTGTATTACATATATTTAATAGTTTAGAGCTTCCTATAAGTGCTTTAAAAAGTTACTCGGTTTACGCAGGTGTTCAAGATGCTTTAGTGCAATGGTGGTATGGGCATAATGCAGTAGCTTTCTTTTTAACCACACCGTTTTTAGGGTTGATGTACTACTTTGTACCTAAAGCTGCTAATAGACCTGTTTACTCCTACCGACTTTCTATTGTTCACTTTTGGTCGTTAATTTTTATATATATCTGGGCAGGACCTCATCATTTATTATATACTGCACTTCCAGAATGGGCTCAAAATTTAGGTGTTGCATTTTCTGTAATGTTATTAATGCCATCTTGGGGAGGAATGATAAACGGTCTTTTAACTTTGCGTGGTGCTTGGGATAAAGTAAGAGTTGATCCTGTTTTAAAATTTATGGTTGTAGCCATTACTGGTTATGGTATGGCAACTTTTGAAGGACCAACCTTATCATTAAAAAACGTAAATGCGATTGCACACTTTACAGATTGGATTATTGCCCATGTACACGTAGGTGCTTTAGCTTGGAATGGCTTTTTAACCTTTGGGATGATTTATTTCTTAATACCAAGGCTATTTAAAACTAAACTATACTCATTAGGATTAGCAAATCTTCATTTCTGGATTGGCACATTAGGTATAATTATGTACGCCCTACCTATGTATGTAGCTGGTTTTACACAGGCTAGTATGTGGAAACAATTTAATCCTGATGGCACTTTAACTTATGGTAACTTTTTAGAAACCGTTACAGAAATAATCCCAATGTATTGGATGCGTGCTATTGGTGGTACTTTATTCCTAACTGGTATGTTAATTATGGTTTATAATATCATTGTAACCATAAAACAAGGTAGCAAAGTTGAAGATGAGTTAGCTGAAGCTTCCGCTTTAGAGCGCGTTACTAAAAAACGTACTTCAAGCGAGGGATGGCACACTTGGCTAGAAAGACGACCAGTTCAATTAACTTTATTAGCAACAGTAGCTATTTTAATTGGAGGCGTTGTACAAATTATACCAACTATTTTGGTAAAATCTAACATACCAACTATAGCGAGTGTAAAACCATATTCGCCTTTAGAATTAGAAGGAAGAGATATTTACATCCGTGAGGGTTGTGTGGGTTGCCACTCCCAAATGATTCGTCCTTTTAGAAGTGAGGTTGAACGTTACGGTGAGTATTCTAAAGCTGGAGAATATGTCTATGATCATCCTTTCCTTTGGGGAAGTAAACGTACTGGGCCTGATTTACATAGAATTGGTGGTAAATATTCTGACAATTGGCACTTTAACCATATGTACGATCCGCAAAGTACCTCGTCTGGTTCTATCATGCCACGTTACCCTTGGTTGATTAAAAATGAGTTAGATAAATCTCAAATAGAAGATAAGATGCAAGCCATGGTAACTTTAGGCGTGCCATATACGGAAGCAGATATTGTAAATGCAAGAGCCAATATGCTTTTACAGGGTGAACAGATTGAAAATAACCTATACAGCGATCCCGATTTTGTAATTACCTATGAAGCAGATAAAAAATATGCTAAAGAAAACGGCGAACCTTTTATTGATATGAAAAACAGAGAAATTGTAGCAATTATAGCTTATTTACAAAGACTCGGTACTGATATTAAAGTAGAAGAATAAAAAAACCAATAAAAATAAAATCATGTTAAAATTTGTAAAAAATCATATGGAGAGCATTACGGGAATAGAGATATACCCGATAATTTCTTTGCTCATCTTTTTCATCTTTTTTGTTGTGCTATTTTGGTGGGTTTTTACTGGTAAAAAAGAGTACATCAAAAACGTTAGCAACATTCCTTTAGATAACCATAACATCGATATATTATGAGAAATATAATTCCATCCTGGATACGAGTTATTGTTGCATTCTTTATCCTTTTCGGATTTACAGAATTCATTATAAACTCAGGCGAAAAACCAGCATTTATAGAATATCCTATAGTGTCGCTATTCCTTCTTTTAGTACTTCTAATTCTAATTGCTATAGAGGCTATCATTGCAGCACTAGAAAATGTGATGCTTTTAAAATTAGATGAAGAAGCAAGAGCACGCTTTCTAGAAGAAAAACAAAAATCTATAAAACTTGATTGGTTAAAAAATGTTTATAAGAAACTTTTAGGCAGTAAACCCCTTGAAGAAAAAGGTGAAATTATATTAGACCACAATTACGACGGTATTAAAGAATTAGATAATAATTTACCCCCTTGGTGGCTATATGGTTTTTATATCTCGATAATATTTGCAGCCGTATACCTTTTAAGATATCATGTTTTTAATGGTGAAAACCAGTTTGATGAATTAGAAACTGAGTTAGCAGATGCCAGAATTGCAATTGACACTTATAAGAAAACTGCAAAAAATCTTGTTGATATTAATACGGTTTCCCAACTAACTGAAGCTGCTGATTTAGCGTCTGGTAAAACCATTTTTGAAACTAACTGCGTAGCATGTCATATGGCAGATGGTGGGGGTGGTATAGGACCTAACTTAACAGATAACCACTGGATATTAGGTGGTGATATTAAAAGTATTTTTAAAACTGTTAGCGAAGGAGGTCGATCTGGAAAAGGAATGATTGCTTGGAAACAACAATTAAAACCCATTGAAATGGCTCAGGTAGCTAGTTATGTGTTAAATTTTCAAGGCACAACACCAGCTAATCCTAAAGCGCCAGAAGGTGATATTGTTTTAAATAGTAATGAAGAATCACCTATTGAAACAGTAATAGACTCGTTAGAAAATAGTTCAAATTAAACTAAATCCCCAAAACTGTTGAGGTAAAACAATCTAGCAGGTTTAAAATTAAATACTTTGGAAACCCAAGATAACGAAACATTTAGAGACTCCATGAGTACGATTACTGAAGAAGGTAAACGTGCTTGGATATTTCCTAAAAAACCTAGTGGTAAATTCTATAAATATAGAACTTGGGTTAGCTACGCGTTATTAGCATTTTTATTAGTATCGCCTTTTATAAAAATAAATGGAAATCAATTTTTAATGTTTAATATTCTAGAGCGACGCTTTAATATATTCAGTTTTCCTTTTTGGCCTCAAGACTTTCATTTATTTGTTATATCCATGATTATTGGAGTTGTTTTTATAACGCTTTTTACAGTAGCTTTTGGACGTATTTTTTGTGGATGGATTTGCCCTCAAACCATTTTTATGGAAATGGTTTTTAGACGTATAGAATATTGGATTGAAGGTGATAGAGGTAAACAAATACGTTTATCTAAACAACCTTGGAATGCCGAAAAAATAAGAAAAAAAGGGTTAAAATTAATTGTCTTTTTAATTATTTCGTTTTTGATTGCTAATGTATTTCTAGCTTATTTAATAAGTAGTGATAGACTTATACAATACATTACAGATGGTCCTTTAAACCATGTTAGCACTTTAATTCCATTAGCTATTTTTACGGCTGTTTTTTATTTTGTTTTTGCGTGGTTTAGAGAACAAGTATGTATTATTGCGTGTCCGTATGGCAGACTTCAAGGTGTTTTACTAGACACCAAATCTATTGTGGTAGCCTATGATCATAAAAGAGGTGAAGCTGAAAATGGACGAAAAAAATTTAGAAAAAATGAAGACAGAGAGGCATTAGGACATGGCGATTGTATTGATTGTTTTCAGTGCGTGCATGTTTGCCCAACTGGAATTGATATAAGAAATGGCACGCAATTAGAATGTGTTAACTGTACTGCTTGTATTGACGAATGTGACTATATTATGGAAAGCATAAACCTTCCTAAAGGTTTAATACGCTATGCTAGTGAGGAAAATATTGAAAACAAAACACCTTTCAAATTAACAAATAGAATAAAAGGTTATCTAGCAGTTTTAGTAATATTAATTGGATTATTAACAGGCATGCTATTCTTGAGAAATGATATAGAAGCTACTATTTTAAGATTACCTGGACAATTATACGAACACAAAGATAATAACATAATAAGTAATGTTTTTACTTATAAATTATTGAATAAAACCACCAATGATATTAAAAATGTACGTTTTAAATTAATGTCTCATAAAGGTGAGTTAAAACTGGTAGCAACTAGTGATAATTTTATAGTACCAAGTGAGGGTCTTTCTAAAGGGACTTTATTTATTGAAATTAATAATTCTACTTTAACAGGAGATAGAAATAAAATTAAAATTGGGGTTTATCAGGGTGATAAACTTATTGAAACTACTACGGCAAATTTTTTAGGACCGAGGAGTTTTAAGTAACAAAAAAATTGATTTGAAAAACTAGTGCATTAGGGATTGAGGCATTGTTAGAGCTACTTGAAAAGAGCGACTGCCGAAAGCCCGACCTGAGGAACGAGGGGAATGCCATAAAAATAAAGATTATGAAAATAAATTGGGGTACTGGAATTGTATTAGCATTTATAGGCTTTATTAGCTTTATAATGTACTTTATAATTAGCATGAATATTAATGATAAGTATGATTATGATTTAGTATCGGAGGATTATTATGCCGATGAGTTAGCATATCAAGATGATATAAATAAACTTGAGAACTCTAAAACTTTAGTGAAAAACATTGATTATAAAAAATCTGAAGAAGGACTTATAATAAATTTTCCAACCGATTTTGATTTTAAAAAAGTTACTGGACATGTGTTCCTATACAGACCATCTAACAAACAGTTAGACTTTGAAACTAAAATTTCTTTGTCTGAATCTTATTTGCTCATACCTGACAATCGTTTGGTAGATGGTCGTTGGAACATTAAAATAGATTGGAAATATAATGGGAAATCTTATTTATTTAAAAAATCGATAAATTATTAAATATGTTAATCTCTGCATTTATATTGGGTTTATTAGGAAGCTTTCATTGTGTAGGCATGTGCGGTCCCATTGCTTTTATGCTTCCTGTTGACCAGAATAATGCATACAAAAAACTATCTCAAATAACGGTTTATCATTTTGGTAGACTTTTATCTTATAGCATTATTGGACTTGTTTTTGGACTTGTTGGAGAAGGTTTTTACCTTTTTGGATTTCAACAACAATTATCGATTGCTATGGGTATTCTTATGATTTTAGTTGTTATCATACCTCAAAACTTATTTAATAAATACAACGTATCAAGACCAATTTATAGACTTATTTCTAAGGTTAAATCTTCACTCGGAAAAGCTTTAAAGAGAAAAACTGCTGATACTTTTTTAACCATTGGTTTTTTAAATGGTTTTTTACCTTGCGGACTAGTTTATATGGCAGTTTTTGCCTCTATTGCATCTGGAAACTCTTTAAATGGAAGTTTATATATGGTTATTTTTGGAACAGGCACCATCCCTTTAATGACCTCAGTTATTTACTTTAGTTATTTATTAAAAAATGGTATTCGGCAAAAAATTCAAAAAGCAATTCCTGCACTTGTTATCTTAATTGGCGTACTTTTTATCATCCGCGGACTAGGTTTAGGTATCCCTTACCTATCTCCAGAACCTGTTTACGATGTGGTTTCGAACCGCATTAACTGCCATTAACATACTTATTTACAGCAATTTATACTATTAAGTTTTTATAAGTGTTAAATTTTTTATAAAAATTCATAGTTTTATTTTCATTATTAATAGTAATACTATTATATTTGCGTATAAATAAATTAAAAGTGACAAATTTACTATCAAATTTAAAAATTGCTGTTCCTGAAAAAATTTATGTTAAAGATCCTGAATCGTCTGAATTAGGAAAACGCATTATCAAGCATAGCATTTTATTAATAAACGACATAGGCTTTGATAGTTTTACATTTAAAAAACTGGGAGCCATAATAGGATCTAATGAGAGTTCTATTTACCGATACTTTGAGAGTAAACACAAACTTTTATTATACTTGTCATCATGGTACTGGGCTTGGTTAGAGTATCAATTAGTATTTGAAACTCATAATATTTATGATAAAAAAGAAAAACTTGAAAAGGCGATACAAATAGTTACAAGAACCACCAAAGAAGATTCAAACTACACACATATTAATGAAGTGGTTTTAAACAACATCATAATTAACGAAAACTCAAAATCATTTTTAACAAAGGAAGTTGATAAAGAAAATAAAGACGGCTATTTTAATATATACAAACGGGTAGTCCAACGTTTAAGAGATATCATTGAGGAAATTAAACCTGATTATAATTATCCATCGTCTTTAGCTAGTACTATCATTGACGGTAGTCTACACCAGCATTTTTTAAAAGATCATTTCGCATCAATCACAGATTGTAAAGAAGATGTTACACCAACAAATTTCTTAGTTAACTTAACTTTAAATACCTTAAAATTATAATTATGGCTGAACAGAATATGACCCCTTGGCAACGTTTAATTGGTCTTTTACAACTTGAGAAAAAAGATATATTCCAAATATTTTACTACGCTATTTTTGCGGGTGTTGTAGCCTTATCACTCCCACTTGGCATTCAAGCCATTATTAATTTGATACAAGGAGCGCAGATATCTACATCGTGGGTAGTTTTAGTTGTATTGGTAACTTTAGGTGTTGCCTTTTCTGGAGCTCTACAATTGATGCAATTAAGAATTATTGAGACTATCCAACAACGTATATTTATAAGATCTTCTTTTGAGTTAAGTTATAGATTCCCAAAAATAAAAACGGCACAATTACGTAATTACTATCCCCCAGAATTAGCAAATCGTTTTTTTGATACGTTAACCATTCAAAAAGGATTGTCAAAAATATTAATAGATGTTCCTACAGCTATTTTACAAATACTATTTGCGTTAATATTATTATCATTTTATCATCCATTTTTTATAATCTTTGGTCTACTTTTATTAGTACTTATTTATGTTGTTTTTAAATTCACAGCAAAAAAAGGTTTAGAAACTAGTTTAAAAGAATCTAAAAATAAATATAAAGTAGCGCATTGGATTCAAGAAATTGCAAGAACAATTATAAGCTTTAAACTATCTGGAAACACTAATTTAGGGTTATCTAAAAACGATTATTTAGTAAATGACTATTTAAAATCTAGAGAAAGTCATTTTAAAATTTTAGTAATTCAATTCATACAAATGATAAGCTTTAAAGTAGTTGTTACAGCAAGTTTATTACTTATTGGCGGTGCATTAGTGCTTAATCAAGAAATGAATATAGGACAATTTGTTGCTGCCGAAATTATTATTTTATTAGTTATAGCATCTGTTGAGAAATTAATTCTGGGTTTAGAATCATTCTACGACGTACTAACATCAATTGAAAAAATTGGGCAAATTGTTGATAAAGATCTAGAAGATCAAGACGGCGAAAAACCAGTCTTTAAAAACGATCTTAATATTGAACTGGATCAAGTATCTTATGATGTTCCTGATAGAGAAAAACCTTTATTACATAACATTTCTCTTAACATAAATAATAAAAGTAGAATTTTAATTTCTGGAGAAAGTGGTTCTGGAAAATCAACGCTACTACGTTTGATAGCTGGAGTAAACCAAGCAACTTCAGGTAATATTAATATAAATAATTTATCGATTAACAGCTTAAATCTAAACCATTTTAGAGCACATTTAGGATTATCTTTAACGGAAGAAACCCCTTTTGAAGGAACCATTAAAGAAAATTTAACTTTTGGTAATCCTAATATTACAGATGATGAAATATTTGAAACCTTATCAAATATTGCCTTAATGGACTTTATAAAAGAACAACCAAATGGCTTACAAACCATATTATATCCAGATGGTAAACAAATGTCTCACACAGTATCTAAAAAACTAATTTTAGCAAGAGCTATTCTTAAAAAACCTAAAATTTTAATTTTAGAAGATGCCTTAGATCGTTTCAACCCATCAGAAACTAATGGTATTATAAATTATTTAACTGATAAAGACAGGCCTTGGGGCATTGTAGTAGTTAGCGGTAATGACACTTGGAAAACAAAATGTTCGCAAACCATCGAATTAGATAAAGGCGAAATTAAAAAACAATAAGACTATGCTTAATATATCTCATAATCAATTAAATAAAAAAGTTCCAATTACAGATTTCAAATCTGGAAAAGACATATTTAGAAAAAACTACTACAAACAATTTAATAAGTTTTTGTTAGCAGCAGCTATCATCATGATAATTATTCTCTTTTTACCATGGACACAAAATATTACAGGTCAAGGTTTAGTAACTACATTAAAACCTAATCAAAGACCTCAAACTATACAATCTCAAATTCCAGGAAGAATAGAAGAATGGTTTGTACAAGAAGGTGATTATGTAGAAAAAGGTGATACTATTTTAAGAATTTCTGAAGTTAAAAGTGAATATTTTGATGAAAGATTAGTTGAGCGAACTAGTGAGCAGATAGAAGCAAAATCATCTTCTGTTGTTGCTTATGGTGGTAAAGTAGATGCTTTAAATAGACAAGTTACAGCTTTAATGAAAGAAGAAAAATTAAAGATGGAACAAACTCAAAATAAACTTTTACAAGCTCATTTGAAAGTTAAAAGCGATAGTATTGATTTGGAAGCTGCTAAAACAAATATCACAATAGCAGAGACTCAATTTAATCGAATTCAAACTTTAGAAAATGAAGGATTAAAAGCTGTTAAAGATGTTGAGGAGAAACGTTTGAAGCTACAAGAAACTCAAGCTAAATTAATTTCTCAAGAGAATAAATATTTAGCAAGCAAAAATGAGGTTATAAATGCACAAATCGAACTCTCTAGTATTACCGCTCAATATGCAGACAAAATATCTAAAGCACAAAGTGACATGTTTACGGCTCAATCTAGTGGTTTTGATGCCAAAGCACAAGTAACTAAGTTAGAAAACGAGTATACAAATTACAAAATGCGTAATAATTTACTTTATGTAACCGCTCCTCAAAACGGATATATAAACAAAGCATTAACAGGTGGTATTGGTGTTACTTTTAAAGAAGGTGAAGAACTAGTAGGTATTATGCCTGCGCAATATGATTTGGCTGTTGAAACCTTTGTGAGACCAATAGATTTGCCATTAATACATATTGATGAAAAAGTACGTGTCCAATTTGATGGTTGGCCAGCCATAGTTTTTAGCGGATGGCCTAATGTATCTTATGGTACCTATGGTGCTAAAGTTGTAGCCATCGAAAATTTTATAAGCGATAACGGAAGGTATAGAATTTTATTAGCACCTGATGAAACCGATCATACTTGGCCAGAAGCCATCCGTGTTGGTTCTGGAGCCAGAACAATAGCATTATTAGAAGATGTGCCTATTTGGTTTGAATTATGGAGACAAATTAACAGTTTCCCTCCTAATTATTATCAACCAGAAGGAAGTAAAATGTCAGCCGCCAAAAAAGATAAAAAATGAAAAATATTCTATTAGGCATATTATTTTCAGTAGTTACTTTAAGTCATGCTCAAGACAGCTTAACTGTGATAGGTTTATCTGAATACTTAGGCTATGTAAAAACATTTCATCCAATAGTTAAGCAGGCCAATTTAATAATCAACGAAAGTGAAGCTAAATTACTGAAAGCCCGTGGTGCTTTCGATCCAAAACTTGAAGTAGATTATGATAGAAAAAAGTTTAAAGGCACAGAATATTATGATAAATTAAATGCTGCTTTTAAAATACCAACTTGGTATGGCGTCGAGTTAAAAGGAAATTTTGAAGAAAATGATGGCGTTTTCTTAGATCCTGAAGCTAACCTTCCTAATGATGGATTATATAGTGTTGGTGTTTCTGTTTCTGTTGCTCAAGATTTACTTATAAATAAACGAATGGCTATGCTAAAACAATCAAAAATGTTTGTAAAACAAGCACAAGCTGATAGACAACTTATGGTAAATAATATTTTATATGATGCCACAATTACTTACTTTAACTGGTTAAAAAGTTTTAATGATAAAAGGGTTTACGAAGAATTTTTGGTGAATGCCGAAATGCGTTTTGAAGGGATAAAAAAGAGTTACGAAGTTGGTGAAATGCCAGCTATTGATACGCTAGAAGCACGAATTGCTTTAAATGATAGAAAGTTAAATTTAGAAAAATCAAGAATTAAATTCATAAAATCATCTTTAGAACTTTCAAACTATTTATGGTTAAATGAAAACACTCCTATTGAAATAAAAGACAATGTGATTCCTGATATCAATACATTACAATCAGTTGATGTTACTTTAAACACATCTGCGCTTGATATTGAAAATTTAGATTTAAATAATCATCCAAAATTACAATCATTAGATTTCAAATTACAGAGTTTAAACATTGAACGCCGTTTAACACTTAATAACTTATTACCCAAAATTGATTTACAATATAATTTTCTTTCTGAAACTCCAGAAATATCAAGATCGTTTAGTACTGCAGCTTACAAAAGTGGATTAAATATTAGTTTTCCTCTTTTTCTAAGAAAAGAACGTGCAGATTTAAGATTGGCAAAACTAAAAATGCAAGACACACAATTTGAAATCAAATCAACTGAGGTAACTTTAAAAAATAAAATAGATGCTATTAATCAAGAATTAGCATCTTTTATTTCGCAAAATGAATTCACACGAATTATTGTAGATGATTATGGTACCATGCTAGAAGCTGAAGAGCGTAAATTCTTTTTAGGAGAAAGCTCTTTGTTTTTGGTTAACTCAAGAGAGTCAAAACTTATTGATGCTAAATTAAAAGCCATTTCGTTAGAAAATGAGTTTTTCAACACCAAAGCTGGTTTATTCAATGTTCTTGCTATATCAGATATTGATATTAAATTTTAAAAGTTATTACAGGCAACGTAGCATGATTAACTATATCTTCTCCAACACTACCTTCAAAAAAATGAGCTAAACCTTTTCTTCCATGTGTTGGAATCGCAATAATATCAGCTCCCATTTTTAGAGCAAAGTTTAAAACCCCATCTTCAATTGTATAATCAGAAACATAATGAACGTCTTTCATCTTATCCAAATTATGTTCGGTTTTTGTAAAAAAACTAACAACTTTTTTTTCAATTTCTATAGAACTCAGAAAACGCTCATTAGGTAAATTAACATGTACAAAATTAATTTTTGAATTTAGTGAATCAAACATTTTAACTGCATTAATATATGGTTTTATTGATTCTTCTGAAAAATCACAAGCAAAAACCACGGTTTCAAAATTAATATCGTTGCTTTCATTTTTAACCACTAAAACTGGTATCTCACTACTTCTAACCACGCGTTCTGTGTTAGATCCTAAAAAAAATTCTTTCACTCCACTAACTCCGTGAGAGCCCATTATTATGAGATCTGCATCATGTTTTTTAGCAACATCATCTACCTCAGTAAATACCTTAAAATGTTTAATTATTGGTGTAAGTTTAATATCATTTAAGTAATCTTTTTTTAAAAATTTTTCAAATTTATCCTCAGATAATTTTAAAAAAAAGTTTGCTTTTTCAATTTGTATACCATCTGATGTGGTTAATAATAAATCTGACATCTCTAACATATGTAATGCTAAAATTTCTGCCTCATATTTTTTTGCAAGTTTAGCTGCTGTTTTCAAAGCGTATTCTGAATAATCGGAAAAATCTACAGGGACTATAATTTTTTTCATAATACTTATTTAAAGTTAAATAGTCATCGAAAACAGTTGTGTCTTGGGCTGATTTCTTTGTAAAAGTAAATCAAAAGCCATACATATATTTCGAATAAATGGTTGCCCTTTTTTAGTAACTTCAATTGTATTAGAACTTATATTTAGTAAACCATCTTTTTGCATTTCATTAAGTCTATCAAGCACTTCTGGAAGTTCTTTAAAATAAAGTTTGTTTTTTAATCTAGATGTTTTAAAACGACACATCAAATTAAGAATATGCTTACGAATAATTAAATCTTCTTCATTTAAAATATGACCTCTATAAATTGGTAAAATATTCTGATTTAATAAATGATAATATGCCTCAACACCTTTAACATTTTGAGAAAAACCATACCAACTATCACTAATTGCTGAAACCCCTAAACCAATCATAGCCTGAGTTTTTGAAGCTGTATAGCCCATAAAATTTCTATGTAAATTACCTTCTACCATAGACTGGTATAAGGTATCTGTTGGCAATGCAAAATGATCCATACCTACCTCAACATAACCAACTTCTTCTAATACTTTTTTTCCTATTTCGTATTGTTTCCGTTTAAGTTTGGTAGAGGGCAAATCGGCTTCATTAAAACCTCGTTGCCCATTTCCTTTTTGCCATGGCACGTGAGCATAGCTATAAAAGGCTAAGCGGTCTGGTAATAATTCTTTAGTTTTTAAAATTGTTTCTTTAATATGTTTTTTTGTTTGAAAAGGTAAACCAAAAATAATATCGTGCCCCACAGATGTATAACCAATTTCTCTAGCTAACTCTGTAGCTTCTTTCACATTCTCAAAAGTTTGTATTCTATGTATAGCTTTTTGAACAGATTCGTTATAATCTTGTACGCCATAACTAACACGCCTAAAGCCTAAATCATATAATACTTGTAAATGTTCTCTAGTTGTGTTGGTAGGATGGCCTTCAAAACTAAATTCATAATTTTCAGCAAGTTCTGCACGTCTTAAAATCCCTGTAATTAATCGGTTTAAACTATCAGGGCTAAAAAAAGTTGGTGTATCACCACCAAGGTGCAATTCTTTAATAATGGGTCTTCCATTAAACAAATCACGATATAAACTCCATTCTTTCAAAAGGGCGTTAATATAGGCTTCTTCTACGGTATGCTGTTTAGTTATGCGCTTATTACAACCACAAAACGTACATAAACTTTCACAAAATGGTAAATGAACATATAGGCTAATACCCTCATTTACATTACTTTCATTAAAAGATTGTATTAAAGATGATTGCCATTTTTTTAATGAAAATGACTCTAAATTCCAATATGGAACCGTTGGATAACTCGTGTAACGTGGTCCCGCTACATTGTATTTATTGACTAACGAATTCATCATAACTTACTTTTATTATTCAAAATTATAGGAATCAGATAATTAAAAATATGATATATGTCATGTAATATTTGTAATTGCAGTTATATTCTCTTAACTTCGGTTAAATAAAAAAATCAATTTAAAATGAAAAAAATAAGTGTTTTAATGATAGCTTTTGCCATTAGCGCAACAGCTTGTAAACAAACAAAAAAAGAGGAAGTAGTAGTTGAAAACGAATCTACTGAAATGGTTATAGAAGAAGTTAATACTAAAACGTTAACTATAGCTTTAAATGCTAAAAGCGAAAGTAATGTTAGTGGTAATGTTGTTTTTACTGAAGATAATGGTACAGTTAAAATGCTAGCAACAGTAAGTGGTTTAAAATCAGGCGTACATGCTATACACATCCATGCAACTTCTGATTGTTCTACAGCTGATGGCACATCGGCTGGTGGACACTGGAATCCAACCAATCAACCACATGGCGCTTGGGGTGCAGAAGCTGGATATCATAAAGGCGATATTGGTAATTTTACTGCTGATGAAAGCGGAAATGCTACCATTGAATTTAGCACAGACGAGTGGTGTATTAATTGTGATGACGACACAAAAAACATTGTTAGTAAAAGTGTTATTATACATGCCGGTGAAGATGATCTAATATCACAGCCATCTGGAGCTGCAGGAGCTAGAGTAAGTTGTGCAGGTATTATAGAATAACTTATTATTATTAAATTTTAATTTATTAAAAGCTACTTTACAAGTAGCTTTTTTATTTTTTCAATTTTAAAATTGAAATGAGAAAGAAATTAGTTTATTGAATAAAAAATCTATTTTAAATTTCAAAAAACCTTACTTTTATCACTCATTTATATAGTGAAGTATTATGAACCCATCTGCTACAGGTTGGATACTAAAATTGCTTAAGCAAGTAGAAAAAAACCATCTTTTATTAAAATACAGTGAAGATGATTTCTATGAAGAATTAAGAAGTTGTGGCTTTATTTATGGGAGTAATCAAGAAATAATTGGTCAAGTTCTAAAAAAAGATGATTTAACTGAAGAAGAACTTTGTAAGTTAAATTTAGCAATTTCATTTTATTATATTCACATCCAATCAGAGACCAATGAAGTATTCTCTGATAGTGTAATAAATTTTTACAAAAGTATAAACGAGACTAGAAAAACTTTTTTTAACGATCTCTTATCTGGAAAAAAATCTAGCGAACAGTTAGAAAAAATAATTCATAGGCGCATACAAATAAATGGGAATTTAATTACCAAAAATTTTAATTACTTTATTATAAATGCTTTATTATTTGTAGATGTTTTAGCATTTAAAAAATATTTAAGTGACGATGCAATTTCAATAGATTATCTTAAAAATATGGAAGCTGCTATCGCATCAATTTCGTTAGATGTTTTAAATTCTAAAGCCATAAAAAATCAGTATGACGAAAGTTTAATTAAATTATTTGAATCATCTTTGCGCTATTATGATAATTCAAATTTGGATTATAAAACAGCCTTAAATTTTATCAAAACAGACTTTGAAAAATTCTACATTTTAGACTTAGCATGTATGGCTACCTGGACAGATGCTATTATTGATATTGAAGAACAGAAGTTTTTAAAAAAATTAGGACAGGATTTAAATCTCAACGTTTCTATCATCAAAACATCAATTGAAACGGTTAATCAATTTTACACTACTAATAAAGATAATATTGTCCTTTTAAGTTCAAAAAATATTGTTCAAAGTTTTTATAACAATTCTAGTAGGGTGGTTATAAAACTTATTACTAGAAATAGTAAACGCCTTTACAGAGAACTAAAAGATAGCAAAGAACTCATGGTGCTACTTACTCAATCTACAATAAGAGATTTAAATAAAGAAGAACAAAAAAAAGTTCAAGAACAACTTTTAGACATCTTTAAATCCATACCAAGTTTAGCCATCTTTTTACTTCCAGGCGGCGCTTTGTTACTACCGTTGGTAGTTAAGTTTATTCCAAAATTATTACCATCTGCTTTTGATGAAAATAGGATTGAAGATTAAAAAAATAATCTTTTTATAATTTTTCAGTAGATTTACAAAACACTAACCAAAACTAAATAAATGGCATCTTACACTATACAAGAAATTAATGATGTTTTACAAGGCGAATTAATAGGAAACACGTCTCTTAAAATTGAAGGTCCGGAGCAATTACAAACTGCTAAAGACAATCAAATTACTTTTATTGGCAGCGCAAAATATTTAAAATATTGGGCAGAATCTAAAGCTTGCGCAGCTATTATAAATGACAACTTAAATATTGAAACTGGTGAAAATCGAGCCTTAATAAAAGTGAAAAATGCAGATTTAGCGATGGCTAAAATTTTAGAATTATTCAATCCGCCACCTCCTGTTTTTGATATAGATATTCATCCAACTGCGGTAATACATGAAACAGCAACTATAAGCAAAGGTTGTAAAATAGGTGCTAATTGTTATATAGGTAAAGATGTTGAGTTAGGCGAAGGCGTTATATTATACCCTAATGTTTGTGTGTTTGATGAAACTACCATTGGCAATTATACAACCGTTTGGTCTGGAACTGTAATTAGGGAGCGTTGTATAGTAGGCAGCCACTGTATTTTTCATACCAATGTAAGTATTGGTGCTGATGGATTTGGTTATCGCCCAAGTGATGATGGTAGAGGCTTAACAAAAATACCACAAATAGGAAATGTAATTATTGGCCATTATGTTGAAATTGGCGCAAACTCTTGTGTTGATAGAGCTAAGTTTAGTGCAACAATTGTAGGTGATGGGTGTAAAATTGATAACCTAGTACAAATAGCGCATAATAGTATTATGGGGCGTTTTTGTATTATGGCAGGACATAGCGGACTCGCAGGATCAGTAACTCTTGGAGATGGAGTAATAATTGGTGGAAGTGCCTCTATTAAAGACCACACAACCATACACTCTGGAGCTACGGTTGGAGCTGGTTCTGGAGTAGTTGGCGATGTTGAAGCTGGAAAAACCGTTTTAGGATATCCTGCACAAGATGCTAGAGATATGCTTAAACAGTGGGTAGTTATGAGAAAATTGGCAAAACAGTAATGTTTATGAATAAATTATTTAGATATTTTTTAATAACATCGATATTAATTGTAACAAGTTGTGAAATAGAAAAAATTGGAATAGCTAAACCATCAACTAATACTCCAGTTTCTGGTTTACCTTCTTTCATAATTGAAACAAATACGAGTATAGAAAACGAACCTAAAATACCAGGATATTTAAAAATTTTAGAAAATGGTGAATTAGTTTTTGAAAACCAAATTGGAATTGAATACCGAGGCTCTACATCATTTCGGTTAAGTGATAAAAAATCGTTTGGTTTTGAAACTTGGGATGAATTTAATGATGGTATAGATACAGCTATATTAGGCTTTCCAGAAGAAGAAGATTGGATTTTAACAGGACAAGTATTTAGATCAAGTACAAACACATTATTCGACCCTACTCTAATGAGGCATTACATAGGATATGAACTGTATCGATCTATGGGAAATTATGCTAGCCGATGTAAGTTTGTTGAACTCACCGTTAATGGTGATTTTTCTGGCACTTATATTTTTATGGAGAAATTAAAAAGAGACGATAATAGAATTGATATTAAAAAATTAACTCCTGATGAAAATGACCCAGATAATATAAGTGGAGGTTATATACTTAAAATAGATAAAACTTCTGGTGGAGATGTAGCACCTAATCAACCCCTGGCATATTACGAGACTAATTGGGAAGATGATGCTAGATATAATGAAAACATCAGTTTTAGATCTTCTTATAGCGTAAATAGAGAAATTTTAAATATCATGCCTTTTGGACCCCCATATCATTCAAATCAAAATTTAGAAACTTATTTTTTATATGAATATCCCAAGGCTGAAGATATTTCTTCAGAACAAAAGGAGTACATTAAAAATTACATTTATGATTTTGAAACCGCTTTATTAAATGATGATTTTTCTTCTGGAATTAGAACATATCCTGAATATATAGATGTAAATAGCTTTGTAGATTATTTTTTACTTAATGAATTAGTTAGAAATATTGATGCCTATAGAATAAGTACATTTATGTCTAAAGACCTTAATGGTAAATTAAAAATGGGACCCGTTTGGGATTTAAATATAGGATATAATGATACGGATAGAATGCCTGTAGAAGATTGGATTATAAACTACAATAGTTATGCGCCAAACGATGCTTGGTTAGTGCCCTTTTGGTGGAAAAGACTCATGGAAGATCCGCAATTTAAAAATGAAATTAAACAACGATGGAATACTTTAAGAACCAATGTTTTTTCAAATAGGGAGGTTGTAAGTTTAGTTCAAAACACATCAAACTATTTAATTGAAACTGGTGCAATTGAAAGAAATTATAATAGATGGACTGGTATCAATATTTCCTACAGTGAAGAGATAGATGCATTAATTGATTATCTTGAGTTTAGGTTACAATGGATGGATGATAATATTGAAAATTTATAATTTAATAAAAAATTAATCCAACCATGCTTTAAAATCTTTTACGCGTTCCCGAGCAACAATAATCTCATCGTCTTTGTAAGAGTTAAGTTTTATTTGCAAACGGGAGTTGGTGTAACTAACCATATCTTTAATTGCATTAATATTAACAAAAAACTTTCTGTTTATCCTGAAAAAGGTTTGTGGCTCAAGTTCATTTTCTAAAAGCTCTAGTGTGGTATCTAAAAGATAATTTCTGCCTTCTGTGGTATGTAAATAAGTGCCTTTGTTTTCGCTGTAAAAACACTCAATGTCATCGATATTAATTAGTTTTAAATGTTGACCAACTTTTACCGAAAAACGTTTTTTATATTCTCTATCTATCGGGTTTATTAGTAGTTTTTTAATATCGTTAAAATCTAGAGTAACAGCTTGTTTTTGTGGCTCACGTTCTTGGTATTTTTTTACGGCTTTAGCTAAATCGTCTTCATCTATAGGTTTTAATAAATAATCGATACTATTTAGTTTGAAGGCTTGCAACGCATATTCATCGTAAGCTGTTGTGAAAATAACTGCGCTTTTAATATGAATAGCTTCGAAAATTTCGAAAGATAAGCCATCACTTAATTGAATGTCTAGAAAAATTAAATCGGGGTGTTCGTTATTTTGAAACCAATCTATTGATTCTTCTACAGAATGCAACATGGTTTCTGCTTCTATTTGTAATGCACTTAACATGCGTTGCAAACGGCGTGCCGATGGCTTTTCGTCTTCTATAATAATTACATTCATTGTTTTTTGCTGTGTTTTGCGTTAGCGATTGAAATGGTATCCTTTTTTGAGGTACGAAAAAAAGATATAATGGAAAGCGCGACCCTTTATGGGTAACGCCTAAATGTGGTTACTCCCAAGTGATTTTATTATTGTTGTGTTCCATATATTCGTTTAATTTTTTTTCTTCCCAGCTTTTCTTAAACCAAATTCTACCTTTAAAAACTTGCCAACCATGAATGATTATAAAGATGGTCCATGCTATCATGATAATGGTGTTAAACCATTTGAAAAAATCTGCATACGGATTGTTTTCGTCTATGATGTATAAATTATATGAAAGAAGTGCTACTACTATAAAATAGCCTACTAAATGATAGTAAAATATTTTTATGTTCTTAACTTTATTTTTAGCTTTTATGTAAAGCTCTTTTTTATCTTGTTCTGATTTCATTGTTATTGAAATTTGAAGTTATCGTCTTCTTTGTCTAGGTACTCTTTAATTTTACGTTCTTCCCATGATTTGCTAAAAAATAAATTTTTACCAAATACTGCTAAGGCATGAAAAGCCAGACCTAAACCCCAAAAAATTGGTGTTGAAAAGGTACCAAAATTCCAAATATCCCCATTGGTGTTTGATGCAATTAATACAATAATAAATATGTTTACAGCAACGTACCAGAAGGCATGCCAATAAAAGCCTTTTAATTCTTTTAATCTTTTTTCTGCTCTTATATAGGCTTCTTCTCTTTTAAAATTATTTATTGTGAGTCTGTTTTCTATGAGTTCCATAATGTTTGTTTTATTAATTCCAACGGTTGTTTTGTTCTTCCTGTTGCATAAATTCTTCTATTTTACGTTTTTCCCAATTTCTGCCAAACGCACCATTATTAACAAAAACTCTAAAAGCATGAATAGCTAAACCTAAACCCCAACCAAACATAGGAAACCAAAACCATTGAAAACCCCATGATGTTTTATAGTTAACGAATATTAAAAAAGGAATTACTAAAATGTATGATATCAGGCTGTAATAAAAGCCTTTAAGTTCTTCTACATGACTACGTGCTCGTAAATAACCATCGTCTATTTGATTTCTGTTTTGGGTTCTCATAACTGATATTTGTTTAGTAAGCATTGGTATAGCTATTGCAAAACGGTTTGCTTCTTTGTTGATATTAATTTTTTTATTGGTTAACAATTCGTAGCGCTGCATGATATTATTTAAACCTACGCCACTACTCTTTTTTACTATTTGTTTTGGTTGTAAATTGTTCTCGATGATTAAATAGTTTTCATCTTCATAAATTTTAATGTGTAATGGCTTACTGGTAGTTACCATATTATGCTTAACAGCATTTTCGAGTAGTAATTGTAACGATAGTGGTACAACTTTACTTTCTGGGTTAGCTGCTCTCTCTGGCAATTCAAAAATGATACTATCTTCAAAACGCATTTTTAATAAAGCCATGTAAGTTTTTGCAAACTCCAATTCTTCATCAACTGTTACTAATTCTTTATCTTTTTGCTCTAAAACATAGCGATATACTTTAGATAGTGATGTTGTAAACTTTTGGGCGTTTAATGGATTTTCTTCAATTAAACTGGTTAACACATTTAAACTATTAAACAGAAAATGAGGATCTAATTGGTTTTTTAATGCATCAAATTTAGCATTTGCGGTGCCAGCTATTACCTTTTGTTCTTTAATTCGATTTTGTTGGTATCTATTATAGAAATAGATAATATGAAAAATGCTTACTATGGTTAAGGTAATCCAAAGTCCGAATTGGTAATACTTAAACTTTTCATTCGCTATAAACTCATAAAAAGTTTTATCGGTATAAACAAAAGATGTAAAGGCTCTTAGAAAAAATAACCCCATTAAAGTTATTATTGTTGATCCAACAACACCAAAAATAATACGTTTAACTGTGCTTTCTTTTTTCCAATTAAATCGATTAATACGATCAAAAAAATACATATTTGAATAACCAAGAACAAATGCATATAATTGATAAAATATAAAATCAGTTAGAGCTTCATTCAAATTCTCAAATTCAAAACCATCTACTAATAAGTGTCCAATAATAAAGACGATACATCCTATTACAAAAGTGATGAAGATATTTTTAATTGATTTTGTCATGATAATACTCTAAAAAAATAATATTATTTGTTGCAAGTTTGTAAAATTTTAACTGCATGCTCTTTTCCCCAATTAGGATGAAAAGGTGTTTCTGGTTTAAAGTTAGCAAAAAGTTCAATGGCACGTTCTATATCTTTACAAAATGGCTTAGCATCTTGACCAAAATAACGCGCACCACCCATATCCCACTCTGCTTTACAAGCAACTACTCTTGGGTTTTCTGGAGCAATTTTTTCAGCTTTACTATATAATTCCACCACTTTTCCAGATAATGTCATCCCATAAGTTGCACCATCATAAGCTACCCAAGCTGTATGCAACAAAGCTTGTAATACCAATATTTCTGGGTTGTCTTTTGATATGGTTGAAGCATCATTTATTAAATCTTGTGCTTTATTAAGTTTAGCGCTTAACTTCTCTTCATCTCTTTCTCCAAAACTATTCATAATATTAACATGTGCCGCATAATAGTTTGGCAACCAATTATCTGGTTCTGCTGCTGCTATGCGTTCAAATAAATTTGAGGCTTCTATTGGGTTATTGTCTGCCCAAAGTTCAAAGGCATTTTGCATACCTTTTTCGTAGTTAGTTTGTGCAGATATTAATCCTGAAACTAGAATTAATGTTAAAGTGAGTACATGTTTCATAATTTTTTATTTTTTAAAGTTTAATAATTTGTTTTACAGTTGAATTGGTTACTTGAAATTTTGCATCTTCCCATTTTGGTGGCCCCATAAAACCTCTAGCATTATTAGAACATCCATAAGCTTCTTTCGGAATTCCTAAAAAATTAGAATCCATTATATTGTTACCATTTTCATCATGAAACAAAGAAATTGCATAAACTCCAAATGGTACATCTTTAAAAGTTACTTTACAATTATTGTTTTCAATTTTAGTGTAAGTAGCTTTAATCCCTTTGCTTAAAAAAGAGCTTTCTGAATTATAAAGTGATACAAATACTTTCCCTCTATTACTACTTAGATTAGTAATAACTACCTCAATATCATTTATAATTTCTTCCTGTGCGAAAGAAGAACAAATACTTAGAATGGTAATACAGAAAATTTTAATTAGGTTTTGCATGATAATTTGTTTTTAAATGGTGGTACAAATATCTAAGGCAAAATGACGTTTTAAAAAAGGTAATAACCGAACTGTTGTTTTTTAAAGCTGAATTGTAAAAAAAAAGACTAAGGTTTTAAACCCCTAGCCTTTTAATTAAAATAATATTTGTCAAAAAAATTAATTTTCTGCGTATTTAAAAAATATGGGAACAGCATAAGCAACACTAACAGGTTTACCACGTTGTTTCCCTGGCAACATTTTAGGAAGCACGCCAATAATTCTCTCGGCTTCTTTTTCTAAAACTTTATCCGGACCTCTAGATCTTATGTTACTTGTAAAACCTTTTGTGTTTACTACAAAAATTACTGATACACGACCTTGAATTCCTAGTTGTAAAGCAGTTTCAGGATATCTGAAATTATTTTTTACATGTTCTTGAATTTTTGCTTGAAAACAATCTTTAGTTTGGCTTTTAGTTAATCCTTCACATCCTGGAAAAACTGGCACATCTTCAATAACAGCAAATGCAACCTCAACATCTTCCTCTACTTCTTCAACACTTACATCTCCTACTTCTACTATACGTTCTTCAATTGCATCATCTTGTCCTATCTCGGTACTTTCAATAATAGTTTCTTCAATTTCTTCAACATCCTCGACTATTTGAATAGCTTCACTTACTACAGCTGGAGGTGGTGGAGGAGGAGGTGTATTTATGTTTATGAGTGGAATATCTTCTTCTAGTTGTTCGTCCATATTAACCATTTCCATTACAAAATCACTTTTTTCGTAAGTTTTGTATTCTAATGCTCTCCAAGATAACAACAACATTAAGTTCAAACCAATAGCAAAATAAATATTGCTATTTCGGCCAATTTCTAATTGTGGATTCTTTTTAGTTTTCATGACAAATAATATTTAATACCATAAAATTATTGTAAACATCAATAAATAAGTATGATAAATGTCATGTTACAAAAAAGACTTATTGCCTAATTTGTATCACTTTAAGAAATATAAAGATGAAAATTTGTTTAAAATTACTTCAATAAATTAATTAAGGCTGGTTCTAAGTTGTTGAATTTAAAATTAAAACCTTTAGTTTCTATTTTTTTAGAACAAACCCGTTGACTTTCAAACAACAGTTTATGCATCTCTCCTAGAACAAGTTTCATAAAAAACTTAGGGATATTTGGCAAAAACAAAGGTTTGTTTAAAACACTAGCTAAATTCTTAGTAAATTCTTGGTTAGTAACGGGGTTTGGTGCAACACCATTAAATGACCCACTTAAATTGTTTTTTAATACGAAAAGGAATATATTGGCTAAATCATTTAAATGAATCCAAGATTGCCATTGTTTACCGTCTCCAAAGGCAGCACCTATGCCTAATTTTACAGGTTTTACCATTTCTTGTAAGGCGCCTCCTTTGTTTGATAATACTAAGCCTATTCTAACTTTTGATACTGTAATATTTAATATTGAAAAAGCATCAACGGCATTTTCCCACTTATTTACAACTTGAGTTAAGAATGATGCCGACTCTTTATTAATCTTAAAATCTTCATCATAATAATTAATTAATGAGTCTGGATAAACACCAATAGCACTAGCCGAAACAACTTGCTTGATGGTATGGGTTTCGCCTTTTAAGCTATTTACAAGTAATTGAGTAGTTTCTAATCTACTATTCAAAATCTCTTTTTTGTAATTAGACGTCCATCTTTTAGATACTGTTGCACCAGCCAAATGTATAATAGCATCAACATCTTTAAAGCAATCTTTATCAATTTCTTGAGTTTGAGGATTCCAATAAAAACCTTGGTAATTTGCTTCTTTTTGAAGTTTAGATTTACTGGTGGTTAGATAGTTTACTTTTATGTCTTTTTTATGACAAAGTTTAACTATTTCTCCTCCAATTAATCCTGTAGCTCCAGTAATTAAAACTCGCATTCTATTTTTTTGTAAAAATACAAAAAGGTAAATCTTTCTAATGTAATTTTATGGAAGGTTTAACAATACCTATGACTATTAAAAATATTAAAATTCTCAAAACAATTAAAAAACTATTTTATGATTGTTTAGTTCCTCTAAGCATTTCTCGTTTACCTGGTGGTCCGGGTAATTTTTCAACCATAAAACCAACGCTTTGCATCGCACGTCTAACACTACCTTTTGCTGCATAAGTTACTAAAACCCCATTAATTTTAAGAGCCTTGTACATGATTTTAAATATAGCTTCTGTCCACAATTCTGGCTGAACTCTAGCTCCAAAAGCATCAAAATAAATGATATCATGAGTATCTGAATCATTTATTTCATGAAACATTTTGTGTTGTTTAGTGAGTTGAAAATTAGGGGTTAGCTCATGCATTTTATCCCAAGAAAATTCGTGAATTTTATTAAAAGTAGTTTGATATATTTGGGACTTTAATTCTTTGGAATAGTTAAGCTGACTGATTTCTTCCATTAGAACAGGATAGCCTTCCACTCCAAAATAATCAATATGCAGTTGTAACTTTTCAGCTTCCAAAAAGGTTATAAATGCATTTAAACCCGTACCAAAACCAATTTCTAGAATTGAAATATTATAATGATTCTTAAAAGTTTTAGAATCACAAAAATGATGTAACCCATGCTTTATAAAAACATGATAAGCTTCTTGTATGGCACCGTGTTTAGAATGATAATGCTCATCCCATTCTGGTAGATGTATTGTTGAAGATCCATCGCCAGTTATAACAATTTCGCGCTTCAAATTATTGCTTTACTAAAACACCATTTGCTTCAAACGAATATGTTTTTTTAGGTTCTGTTATTTGAGCTATTTCTTCCTTAGATTTTCCTGCATCTTCGGCATAATGTTGTTGCTCATCAACAGAAACCTCATTTACAAATGCTTTACCATTTACAATCACTTCTTTTCCCGCAATATCTTTAGGAACAAAAAACCCATAATCTTTAAATTTAACCATTACTTCATTTCCATCTTCAAGATTTAAAGTCATCCAACAACCTTTAGATTGACATACTTCAATTACTTTAGCCGTAATTTTAGAATCTATACTATCACCAACATTCATAGCTTTATAGTGAGCCGCCATAGAGCTTGAAGCTATGGCGTCATCTGCTATAATTTCATTTCCAAAAGACACATACGCTATTTCTTCTACTTTATTCTCCTCTTTTCGAGATTCTTCATTTTTCTTTTTGCAAGAATTTAACACTAAAACACTAATAATTAATAAGCTTATTGATTTCATGATATAAATATTTCAATTTTAAACGATTTATGTAAATATACTACTTTTTAAAAACGTTTTTTAGTTAAATTTGTATCATTAAATAATTAGATTTATGAATGCCATAAGCAATGATATAGAGATTATAAAAACAAAAAATACAAAAATTAATGATGTAGATTTTGATAATTTAAAATTTGGAAGTGTTTTTTCAGATCATATGCTAGAGTGTGATTTTAAAGACGGAAAATGGCAAGTACCTAAAGTGGTTCCTTATGCGCCTATAACGCTTGATCCCTCTGCGAAAATTTTTCATTATGGACAATCTATTTTTGAAGGTATGAAAGCCTACAAGGATACTGATGAAAATGTTTGGTTATTTCGTCCTTTGGATAATTTTAAGCGATTAAATATTTCTGCAAAAAGACTAGCAATTCCTGAACTTCCGGAAAACTATTTCATGGATGGCTTAAAAGCACTGATAACAGTAGATAAAAATTGGATTCCAAAAAAAGATGGCAGCTCTTTATATATCAGACCTTTTATATTTGCATCAGGAAAAGGCTTTCATGCCTCTCCTGCTGATGCATACAAATTTATAATTGCAACAGCACCTTCTGGTTCTTATTTCGCAGGTGAAATTAGAGTTTTAATTGAAGAAACCTATTCGCGTTCAGCAAATGGTGGGGTTGGTTTTGCGAAAGCTGGCGGTAATTATGCTGGACAATTTTATCCAACACAATTAGCAATTGAAAAAGGTTACCAACAAGTAGTTTGGACAGATGATAATACCCACGAATATATTGAAGAAGCTGGTGCTATGAATATTTTTGTTCGTATTAATGATACGCTTATTACGGGACCAACTAGCGATCGTATTTTAGATGGTATAACTCGTAAAAGTATCATTGAAGTGGCTAAATCTGAAAATATTGCTGTTGAAGTGAGAAAAATTTCGGTAGCTGAAGTCGTTGAAGCTTCAAAAAATGGTAGTTTAAAAGAAATGTTTGGTGCTGGAACCGCAGCCGTTATATCACCAATTTCAGGTTTTGGGTATAAAAATGAAGATTTCGAATTACCAAAACTAGAAGACACTTTTGCTAACTATTTAAAGAAACGTATTACTGATATACAAACTAATAAAGCTGAAGATCCATTTGGCTGGAGATATAAAGCTGATTAATTATTTAAAAAAAGGAAGCTAAATAGCTTCCTTTTTTTATTTTAAAATAGATTGAATATCTGGATTGAAGTAATTTGGGCCTTTAAGCACTTTACCATCATCACGATAGATTGGCTCGCCATCTTCTCCCAATTTACTCATATTACTTCGTTGTATTTCATCAAAAACTTCATCAATTTTATGTTGCATACCGTGCTCAATTATGGTTCCGCATAAAATATAAAGCATATCGCCTAGGGCGTCTGCTACTTCAACTAAATCATTGTTATTTGCAGCTTCCAAATATTCTTCATTTTCTTCTCTCATTAATTTATATCGAAGCATATTTTTTTCAATTCCTAAATCTGCTTTAGGCGTTTCTCTATATCCTATTTTAAATGCTTTGTGAAATGCTTTTACAGCCTCTATTTTATTTTCCATCTAATCTCTTTTGTTTAAATTTGTATAAAAATAACTATATGTTTAGTAAAGGTCAAATCATTTTTGGTGTTTTATTTTTTATTGTATTTTCTATAATTATTGGGTTTACTTACAAAAAAGATTTAAAAATCCATAAAAAATTTTACAAAGGCAGTTTATGGGTGCTAGCAGCCTTTATTGCCTTTATTTCATTTATCGCTGCAATCAAATTTCTTCTTTAAAAAGCTAGGAATAAAACAATCTTAGTTGTTATATAAATAAATACTTTTTTTTAACGCAACCATTTTAAAATTTAAGTATCTATTAAGTAACTAAAGAACCAATCATGAAAATTCTATTAATAATCAGTGTATTAATTTTTGTTAATATAATATTGTTGATATTAAGTGTTAATAAAAAAACAGAACCTTAATTTTTTTCTTTACTGCTTACATCTTTATTATAATTACTGTTTATTTATAATCATCATTAAATCAAAATCTTAAAATGATTATATTTGGTTTGTATAACGCTTCAAACCAAAAACAATGAAAGCTCTCAAATACATTCTCTTTCTTTTTCTTATTGCCATTATTGGTTTAGCCATTTATATCGCTGTACAACCAAACCAATTTAGTTTTACGAGGAGTAAACTTATAAAAGCTCCAAAATCCATTTTATTTAACTACGTAAATGATTATAAGAATTGGCCTAGTTTTTCTCCTTGGATTGAACAAGAACCAAATGCAACATTAACTTATGGTAATAAAACTAGTGGTGTAGATGGAAATTATGCTTGGAATGGAGAGATTTTAGGTGAAGGTATGATGAATACCACTACTATTGAAAAAGACAAATCAATTTCACAACAAATTACTTTTATAAAACCTTTTGAATCTGAGTCTAATATAAATTGGACTTTTGAAAACACCCTTGAAGGCACCTTAGTAACCTGGGGAATGGAAGGCAAGCAAGGTTTTATGACAAAATTGTACACTACCTTCGCTGGATCGATAGAAGAAAATACGGCAACAGATTTTGATAGAGGTTTATTTAAATTAGATAGTATTACAACTGTTAATATTGAAAAATATAGCATTACGATAGAAGCTAACGCGCAACATGGTGGAGGCTATTATTTATATAATACTACATCTTGTAAAATATCAGAATTGGAAAATAAAATACAAGAAATGATGCCTAAAGTTACATCCTATGCTACGAATAATAATATACCAATGGCAGGATCGCCATTTACACAATATATTAAATGGGACGAAGAAAACAATGCCGCAATATTTTCAAGTTGTGTGCCAACTACGGATAAGGTAATTACTGAGGCTAATAGTAGTATTTTAACAGGACAATTAAACCCTTTTAAAGCCGTTAAAACAAGCCTTAAAGGAAATACTAAAAATTTAAAAGAAGCTTGGGAAAAAGCTATGAATTATATACCTGCAAATAATGTTGAAGCAGCAGTTGATGGTCCTATGTTAGAAGTTTACAAAAAAGATATTTTTAACACACCAAATCCAGCTGATTGGATTACTGAAATTTATATTGCTATAAAATAGATATGAAACAGCTTATATTAGTTTTTTTAGGTGGTGGTTTAGGTAGTGTTTTACGATATATTTTAAGTAAATTTTTAAACAATGCTGAAACTGGAATTCCATATGGCACATTTGCTGCCAATATAATTGGTAGTTTACTTATTGGAATTATACTTGGTTTAGCTCTTAAAAATGACTCGCTTTCACAAAATCAAACTTTACTTTTAGCAACTGGGTTTTGTGGTGGTTTTACAACCTTCTCAACTTTTGCTTATGAAAACCATGTGTTTTTAAAAACTGGAGATTTTACAAGTTTTGCTATTTATACTATAGCCAGTTTTATAGTAGGCTTTTTAGCTGTTTTTTTAGGTATGTTTTTAGTAAAATAAACCTTAATGTAATCAAAAATAGCTTGTTATAAATTGTCTAACTGATTACTCTTTTTGTCATCACTTATCGTCCAGAAAAAACCAATAAAAAAGAATTGATCTGTTGCTGATCGTAAAGCCCTTCTATTAAAATTTCCATTAATATCTGGCGTATTTGCGTACTGGTAACCATTTATATTTTTAAATCCTAAAACATTATTTACAGAAGCATAAAATATTTTTTGAGGACTTATTAAATACGCCCAATTAACGCTTAAGCTATTAAAAGACTTCGTTTTGTCATTTAAAAACCCAGATTTATTGGGATTGGTAAAAGTTCTTCCAGATGCATAGGAGTAAGCTAAACCAACTTGACTTTTTAAATCATCTATCCAATATTTTCCAACTAATGAAAAATTGTGCGTATTTGCAAAATTTGGCTGTGCTTTTGAAAGGTAATTTTTATAATCTCGCTTGGTATCTAAAAAAGAATAACTTAACCAATAATCAAAGTTTTTGATGCTTTTACTATCTCTCCAAAAGAAATCAATTCCTTTCGCAAAACCATTACCATCACTATTAAAATTGGTATCAAAATTTACAAATTCTGTATCGTATTTAACCAAATCATTATAATTCTTAATATAAGCTTCTGCTCTAAATATTTTTCTGTCTGCATTAAACTGATAATTAAAAATATAATGCGATGTGCTTTGTGCTTTTAATTCTTGATTAAATTTTAAAATATCGCTATTGTGGTTTTGAAAAAAATTACCATAAGCTAAAGATACTTGACTTTTACTATTTGTTTTATAAGCAAACGAGACTCTGGGAGCTAAATTAAAATCTTTGAATAATTGACTATACTCCGAACGAATACCTGTTTTAAAAGCCAAATTTTTTGATATAAAAATATCGGCTTCTGCAAAAGCTGCAATAATATTATTCTCAAAACCATATGCAACATTTTTAATAGTTTGGTCACTGTAGTTTTCTTTAAAATCAGTAGTAAAATACTCTGCTCCTAAGTATAATTTAAAGCGATTACTAATACGGTTTTTAAATTTAATTTTTGTGTGAATCGAATTTTCAACACCATTAATAGCACTTTCAAGAATATTAAATTTATTATTACTGTAGGTGTAACTAAAGCCACCATGTAACGACCAATTGTCATTTAAAACACTCTGATAAGAACCATTAAAATATAAGTTTTTATTGTTTAATTTGAAATAAACCCCCTCTTCAATATTAATATCTTCTTGAGTTAATTCAAAATTAGTCGCATCAAAAGCGCCATAAAGCTTTATTATTCCTGTATTGGTTTTTATTCTAAAAACAGTTTCACCAAAAGCCGTTTCAAAAGGTTTTATCCAATTATTTCTATTATTAAAAATAGTGTTATAAGGTGCTAAATTTATGTAGGAGGCATTTACGCTTATCGAACTTTTTTTCAATTTTTGAGTATTTCCTATATTAGCTCCTAGGGTCATAATACCAATATCTGTCTTTTCTTGATCGGGCTCATCAATAGTATTTAAAAGCAACACACTAGATAAGGCCTGACCAAACTCTGCTGAATACCCACCTGTAGAAAAAGTGATTCCATCAAATAAAAAAGGTGAATACCTGCCGCGCGTTGGTACATTATTTGTTGTTGGAGCGTAAGGTGTAAATACACGAATTCCATCTATAAAAATTTGAGTTTCTTCTGCTTCCCCCCCACGTACAAACAAACGTCCATCTTCAGCAACTGTTGTGGTTCCAGGCAAGGTTTGTAAAGCACCAACAAAATCACCCAAAGCACTTGCCGTAGTTACCACATCCAAAGGTTTTAAAGCATTCACTTTGCTATTGTCTCCTGCCGAAAATGTTCCTGCCGAAAGTACCACAGCATCTAAAGTGTTAACATCATCACGAAGCTTAATGGTGAGATTCTTCATATAAGACAAATCTCCTGCCATGGTAAACGTTTCATACGATAAATAGGAAACAATTAATACAACACTTCCTGTTTCTGAAGTATCAAAAGTAAAAATTCCATCTTCATTGGAAGTAGTGCCATCATAAGTGCCCTCCAAATAAATATTAGCTCCTACAATGGGTTCATTTTTACTATTGAAAATATTTCCATTAATGGTTGTTTGGGCATATAATTGAATGCTGATTATAGTAATGACGATGGTTATTAAATTTTTCATTTGATTGATTTTTAAACAGTTCGTTTTTTGTTTGATTAAGCAAATTTGAAGGAGAAGTGTGGAAGTAAAAATTGAAAATTACCGAACTGTAAAATATGTGCGATGAATTGAATTTTTTGTTTAAAAATCTATTTTAAAATTTAATTTTTACAAATTTGTAACGTTTCCATAGTTTGGGCTACTTACATAATAACTAAACCATCAATTTGAATAAAGAACTAGAACATAGTTTTGTAGAATTGCTAGAAAAGCATCAAAATATTGTGCACAAAGTTTGCCGTTTGTACACCAATAACTATGATGCTCATAACGATTTGTTTCAGGAAATAACCATCCAACTCTGGAAAGCATATCCTAAATTTCGTGGCGATTCAAAATTTAGTACTTGGATGTATCGTGTTGGTTTAAATACGGCTATTACGCTTTACAGAAAATCTAAACGAACAATTAACACTCAAGATTTTGAAGGTGTTGAATTTAAAATAAAATCTGAGGATTATGATGATACCGAAGAGCAACAATTAAAAATTTTGTACAAAGCTGTACATGAATTAAATGATATTGAAAAAGCACTTGTTTTCTTGTATTTAGAAGACAAAGACTATAGAGAAATTAGTGAAACCTTAGGTATTAGTGAAGTTAATGCACGTGTTAAAATGAATCGTGTAAAAACGAAACTTAAAACCATACTTAATCCGTAAAATTATGGATGAATTAGATATATTAAAGAAAGATTGGAATAAAGCTAATACCGATTACAAAAAATTATCGGTAAAAGATATTTACCCCCTGTTACAAAAAAAATCGTCTTCTATTGTTAAGACACTTTTTTACATAAGTATTGCTGAACTTATGTTTTGGATTCTTATTAATTCAATTCCTTATTTCTATTCAGATGAATATAGGCAAAAGCTACAAATAATTTATAGTAATGAATATGTTTTAACAGGAATTACCTTTCTAACCTACGGTATTATTCTACTATTTATTTATTTACTTTATAACTCTTACAAATCTATATCTGTTACTGATAATGCTAAAAACTTAATGAAAAGTATTATTAAAACTAGAAACATCATTAAATGTTATGTGATTTATAATTTAGTTATAGCTGGTGTATCTTTAATTTTTGGCTTTTATCATGCTTTAAATAACGACCCAAATATTGCTTCACAAATTGAAAACTTTAGCTCCAAAGAATTAGCTATTGCCTATGCTATTATGATAATTTGTACAGTTATTTTCATTTTAATAGTTTATCTTTTTTACAAGATTATTTATGGATTTTTATTAAAAAGACTTAACAAAAATTACAACGAATTAGAGAAGTTAGAAGTTTAATTTATGATTCTGACTATTTTAATAATAGGAATTATTTTTATTGGCATTGGTTTTATTCTAACAGAAAATAATGCTAAATATTTACTTTCTGGTTATAATACTATGAGTAAAGAAGAACGAAAGAATTTTGACATCAAGACTTTCATTCCTTTTTTTAAGTTATTTCACATTTTTCTTGGATTAACAATAATTGTATTTGGGTTGCTATTTGATATTTTAAAATATCATACAGCTTTAAAGGTTTTACTAATAATATACCCTATTTTAATGTATATATATTTTATTTGTAAAAGTAATTATTACTACATAAAAAAACCTTCTAAAATCAACCAAATAGGGATTGTTTTATTATCTATTATTTTGGTTTTTATAATTATTAAATTATTCTAAACGTGCTTTTTAAATTAAGTTTTCAACCTCTACAACATCTCCTATTTGCATATTATTTAAGCTTATATTACCTACTTTAACACGAACGAGCCTTAATGTTGGAAAACCAACTGCTGAAGTCATTTTTCTAACTTGCCTAAATTTCCCTTCATTTAAAGTTATGGAGATCCAACTGGTTGGTCCGTGTCTTTCATCACGAATTTTTTTAGACCGTTTTGGTAAGTTTGGTTCGGTTTCTAGTTTAAAAACTTCACAAGGTTTGGTCATGTATTTTCTGCCTTCAAAACCAATTTCAACACAATTTTTTAGTTTATTAATAGCTTCTTCAAGAATATCTCCATCTAATTGTGCATAATATTCTTTATCAAATTTTTTACTGTTAATAAGGTCGCTTATTTTTCCATTAGTAGTTAATAGCAATAATCCTTCAGAGTTTTCATCCAATCTGCCAATAGGCATAATCCCCTCTGGAAAATCATGAAGTTCTCCTAAAAAATTTTTATTTTTTTGTTGTGAAGAATTGCTGAAAAACTGACTTAAAAACCCGTACGGTTTATAAATTATAAAATGTCGATGTTTCTTTTCAAGCACTTTCTGTGATGATTTTATGAACGAGCTCTTTTGTTGGTTGATGCCCATTTATTTTAGTTCGAACCACATCAAAACTCACTTTAAAATTACAACCCGATTTAAAAGCGCTGCATCCATAAGCCGTTTTACCTTTTATCACTGTTCCTTTTTTACATTTCGGACAAATAAGTTTATCTGTTTTTGGTTTCACTGATTTATGCTTAGGTTCTAATTTTAATTTGAAATTTTCATCAAAACGTAGTAGACCTTCAATAGTTCCAGCATTAGTTTTAAAATCTTTTAGATTAACAGTTGAGCCTTTCTGTAGCAACCTAATAAACTGTTTCTCAGTTATTTTTTTCTCGTGGATAATAAATGGCAACAAAAAATCGCAACCAGATTTAAAATCACTACAACCAAAAGCATTTTTTCCTTTTAATAATTGCCCATTTTTACATTTTGGGCAACTTTCATTAATAATTGCTGCTTCTTTCTTTTTACTAATTTTTGTAGATCTATTTTTTATTACAGTTACTTGAGATATATTAGCTCTTATATTTTCACTACGTACCTCATAAACCAAGGCATCAACCATGACCTTCATGTTCTTTATAAAATTAGCTGCACTAAATTCGCCTTTTTCTATATCTTTCAATTGCTTTTCCCAGTTACCAGTTAACTCAGCAGATTTTAATAAATCATTTTGAATGATATCAATAAGCTGAATACCTGTTACTGTAGGTAAAATTTGCTTTTTATTACGTTTTATATATTGCCTTTTAAAAAGCGTTTCAATAATATTGGCTCGTGTTGATGGTCTACCAATTCCATTGTCTTTCATTAAATCTCTTAATTCCTCGTCATCAACTTGTTTACCAGCAGTTTCCATGGCTCTAAGCAATGAGGCTTCTGTAAATTGATTAGGAGGTTTGGTTTCCTTCTCTAAAAAAGAGGGTTCGTGTGATCCTTTTTCTCCTTCAACAAAAGTTGGCAAGATATTAGACTCTTTAGTTTTTGTGTTTTCGGTTTCAAAAACAACACGCCATCCTTTTTTTAAAATTTCTTTTCCAGTAGTTTTAAAAATAACAGTATCTGCTTTTCCTATAACCGTGGTGTTAGAAACTAAACAATCGTCATAAAAAACAGCAATAAAGCGTCTTACTATACTATCATAAACTTGCTGTTGGTTGTATTGTAAATTAATTTGAATCCCAGTTGGAATAATAGCATGATGGTCTGTTACCTTTTTATCGTTGAAAACTTTAGGCGACTTTTTTATTTTTTTGCCTAAAAGTGGCTGTGTTAAACTTGAATAATTGGTTAACTTTTGAAGAACACCAGATACTTTAGGATAAATATCACTTGGTAAAAATGTGGTATCTACTCTTGGATAGGTAACCACTTTTTGCTCGTATAACTTCTGTACTATTTTTAAAGTTTCATCAGCCGAAAAACCAAATTTATTATTGCAATACACCTGCAAACCTGTTAAATCAAATAATTTTGGAGCAAAATCATTCCCCTTTTTCTTTTCAACAGAAATAATTTCAAAATTACTTTCTTTAACTTTATTAGCTAATAACTCACCGTCTTCCTTTTTTAAAAAACGTCCCTCTTCATAACTAAATAAAGTCTCTCGATACAGTGTCTGTAATTCCCAATATGTTTGTGGTTTAAAATTTTCAATCTCCTTAAACCTGCTAACAACCATAGCTAAAGTTGGGGTTTGCACCCTACCTATGGATAAAACTTGCTTGTAACCACCATGCTTTACGGTGTATAATCTTGTAGCATTCATCCCTAAAAGCCAGTCGCCAATGGCTCTAGAAAATCCTGCATAATATAAATTATCGTAGTCTGAAGCTGGTTTTAAATTTTGAAATCCTTCTTTAATAGCTTCAGTAGTTAGTGAGGAAATCCATAAACGTTTCACTTCGCCTTTATAATTGGCTTGACTCATTACCCAACGTTGAATGAGTTCTCCTTCTTGACCAGCATCACCACAATTTATAACAAGATCCGCTTTATCAAATAAACTTTTTACAATTTTGAATTGCTTCTGAATTCCAGAATTTGAAACTACTTTAGTTTCAAACTTTTCTGGTAACATGGGTAAATTATTTAAATCCCAACTTTTCCAGTATGGTTTATAATCATTAGGCTCTTTTAAAGTACATAAATGCCCAAAAGTATAGGTTACTGCATAGCCATTCCCCTCAAAATATCCATCATGTTTAGTATTAGCACCTAAAACTGAGGCTATTTCTCTGGCTACACTTGGCTTTTCTGCAATACAGACTTTCACTTATTTTTATTTGAATTGTAAAGTGCAAAATAGGTATTTTGATTAGGTTTTTTAAAGAGAATTATTAGGAGTTATTAACTAAATAACACAATAAAAAACTCAATATCACCACTTACGAAGTTTATTTAACTCTTCAAGCGCTTCTAACTCACTTTGTGGAATAACTTTTAAAAACGATGGATGCTGCTCTATAGCAAATTCTATTTTTTTAACTATATCTTCAGTTGATTCGTTATCATAATCAATCTCTAACGGCGCCTTAATTTCCATAGATTGAAGAATATTTTTCTTCTTTATACGCAATCCCTTTTTATCAAAAGAACGTCTAAATCCATCAATAACTATAGGCACAACTATTGGCTTATAGCGTTTAATAATGTGTGCTGTTCCTTTTCGAATAGGCTTGAAAGGTGTTGTGGTTCCTTGCGGAAAGGTAATCACCCAACCATCATCCAAAGCTTTACCAATGTTTGATATATCACTCATTCGCACTTGCCTATTTACATCTTGCCCTTCTGCTCTCCATGTACGCTCAATACTAATAGAACCAACATAAGCCAAAATTTTAGGTAACAAACCATCTTTCATAGTTTCTTTAGCTGCTACGTAGTAAATATTTAATTTAGGATTCCATAAATATCCTACATTTTTTATAGAATCTACTCTACCACTTAAGCTAGCATTAAACACATGAAACATAGATACCACATCGGCAAAATAGGTTTGATGGTTAGAAATAAATAATACGTTAGTATCTGGTAAGTCTTTAATAATTTCAGAGCCTTCTATTTGTAATTCGTTAAAACCTCTAAAACGCCTGTGCGTCATAGCCCCCAAAATACGAATGAGCCATTTTTTTACAATTAGTATATGCCCGAATGGATTTCTTTTAAACAATCCCATAAATCATGCTTCAAATTAGTTAGTTATTACAAATGTAATAAATCTATAAACTAGATGAGTTGTTTTAATAAGTCTTTAATTTCACTTAACATCATAGCGGTTGCACCCCATACTATATGATTATTTAATTGAAATGCTGGCACATCAACCTCCACCCTATAAGATGTTTCTACTTTTTTAGTAATCAATGTTTTATCGTCTAAAAAGTGTTCTAAAGAAATTTCTAAAATAGCTTCAACTTCATCGACTTGTTTAATAAAATTTGGAGTAGTATTAACATAAGCCATGAATGGATGCACATAAAAATTGCTAGGAGGTATGTAAACTTGAGACAACTTTTTAACCACATTTATGGTATTAATAGGCACTCCTACCTCTTCAAAAGTTTCTCTTAAGGCTGTATCTTGTATAGACGAATCCATTGTTTCTAATTTACCTCCAGGAAATGCTATTTGAGCAGAATGTACCCCTTTGTAAGATTTTCTTAAAATTAAAACGAACGTGGTTATATTGTATACATCTGGGTAAAAAAGCGCCAAAACCCCAGCGTTTTTTGCGTTTTTGATAGCTTCCTTATTTAAACTTAATAACTCTTGACGGAACGGAGGTACCATTTTAAAATGAGAAGTTTCGGCTGGTAGCTTAATATTTTTTATTTTTGATAACGATATTAAAAAATCATCAAATTTCATGGTATGCGCCTAATTATACTTTTAAGTTTTTTCTTTTTATTTATGAGTTGTGAAGATAAACAAACTAAAAAGAAATTTACAAAAGAAGAAGTAACGAAATCTAAAAACGAAGTTTCTGAGGAAAATGATATAGAAGCTCTCGAAATAAAATACCCTAAATTAAACTCTAAAAATGCCATGGACTTTTTTTTAGAGTATAATAAAAAACATAAAGAAAATAGAGCACGTATTACAACTGATTTTGGCACAATTGATATTTTACTATATGAGAATACAAAATTTCATCGTTCGAATTTTATTTTTTTAACTAAACAAAAATATTTTAACGGCACTCAGTTTTATAGAGTTATTGATAATTTTATAGTGCAAGCTGGAAATAGTGATGATGTAATAACTGCTAAAAAACGCGCTAAAATTGGCAAATATTTATTACCTCCAGACACAAAACGCGGTTATAAGCATGATAGAGGTGTAATATCTATGCCTAGTAGTGAGATTAATAACCCACATAAATTAGCATCGCCTTTTGAGTTTTTTATTGTAAACCAAATAGGTGGTGCTCACTTTTTAGATGGCGATTACACGATTTTTGGTGAAGTTATTAAAGGTATGGATGTGGTTGATAAAATTGCAGCTGTTGAAACAGATGATGGAGATTGGCCTATGAAAAATATTTTTATTAAAAAGGTTGAAATTATTGATTAATACTGATCGCGTTGGGGATAGAAGGATGCTACCGTATAGCGCGAAAAGCCCGACCAGATAGAGTAAAACAAAAAAAATTAATCTTTATAAACTGTTGGCAATGCTATTTTATATTTTACGGCTAACAACATAGTTACTATAACTACAATGCCTGCAATTACAAAAATAATATTGTTTGGAATTAGTAACTCGCTTAACAAAAAATAAGTAAAACCTCTTAAAATACATGCGGTTGCGTAAATTTCTTTTCTAAAAATAACAGGAATTTCGTTACACAAAATATCTCTTATAACGCCTCCAAAACTAGCTGTCATGGTACCTAATGCGATACATATTACTGCATGTAAATTGGCATTAATACCTTTTTCTATGCCTAAAAGTGTGTTTAGTGCAATGCCGATGGTATAGAAAAGAAATAATGAGGTACGAAGGTAATTAATTTTGCTTCTGAAAATGGTGGCGAATAATGCAGATAATAAAATGACATATGTAAAGGTAATATCTTGCATCCAACTAACTGGTGTATTACCTATAAGTAAATCGCGTAATGTGTCACCACCAACGGCGGTTACAAAGCCTATTATTAAATACCAAATAGATCCATTTTTTTATTGATGGATACCAGTACACCTGAAATAGCAAAAGCGATGGTTCCAAAATATCTACGATATAAAACATACTTTGTTTTTGGTATAATTTGTTAATTTTTCAAATATAAACTTGAGGTTTGAATATGTAGGAAAAAATTATACAATTCATCTTTAAAAATCTACAATTGAGTCACTACAATTATTAAACTTTACAAATGTATATGATATTTGAAGTGTAAAACAAATAAAAACAGACATCATGAAAACACTATCTACACTTATCGTATTAGGATTATCAATCTTATTTACCAACGCTCAAGAAACAGGAAACTCAAAAACAATTACCGTTACTATTGAAAATATAACTAATAATAATGGACATGTTTTGCTAGCCCTCCATACTGAAAATACTTTTATGAAAGGTAATGGCATACAAACTCAAGAAAGTAAAATTATAGATGGAAAAATTACAGTTACTTTTGAAAATGTTAAAGTTGGCTCCTATGCTATAATGGCTTTACATGATGAAAATGATAATAAAACAATGGATTTTTCTGAAAGTGGCATGCCTAAAGAATCTTACGGAATGTCTAACAATCCAGCTGGTTTTGGCCCACCTCAATTCACTACTGCAAAATTTGATTTAAAAGAAGATTTAGACTTAAAAATTATATTTTAAACTATATAGACCTTAAAAAAAGCAACCTAGTGGTTGCTTTTTTTATATTTCAATTTTAAGTATTCTGTATTTTAATTTATTATTAACAGCTGTTGTGATAAATTTTATTGATAGTTTTTATATTTTTATAATCTAAATTGATTATAATGACTATTACCCAATTGTATTATGTTTTGGCTGTTGCTGAAAATCAAAATTTCACAAAAGCCGCAGAAAAATGTTTTGTGACGCAACCAACGCTAAGCATGCAAATACAAAAACTTGAAGATGAGCTTGATGTTTTAATTTTTGATAGAAGCAAAAAACCTATAGAACTTACTGATGTTGGTAGAAAAATTGTAACGCAAGCTAGAAATATAGTAAATGAATCTTATAGAATACAAGATATAGTAGACCAACAAAAAGGCTTTATAGGAGGCGAATTTAAAATTGGTATTATACCAACTGTGATGCCTACTTTATTACCTATGTTTTTAAAAGCTTTTGTCAAAAAACACCCAAAAGTTAAATTAAAAATTGAAGAATTAACAACTGAGGAAATAATTACCAGAATTAAAGATGGCCATTTAGATGCTGCAATTGCTGCTACTCCTTTAGAAGACGATAGCATTAAAGAACGTGTACTTTACTTTGAACCATTTGTGTGTTATATCCCAAAAGGCCACAGACTTCATGAAAACAAGAAGATAGATGTTTCTGATTTGGATATTAATGATATGTTATTACTTGAAGATGGACATTGTTTTAGAGATGGCGTCATCAACTTATGTAAAGTTTTTAAAGACCATTCTGATGATCAATTTCAAATTGAAAGTGGCAGTATTGAAACACTTGTTAAATTATCAAATGAAGGTTTAGGAATGACTTTACTTCCGTATTTGCATAGTTTAGACATTAAAGAAAAAGATAATTTACATTATTTTAACGAACCTACACCTGCAAGAGAAGTTAGTATTATTTACCATAAAAGTGAGTTGAAAATTCAAATCATTGAAGCTTTACAAGATGTTATATCGGGTATTATAAGAGGTGCTATTGCTTTTCAAGATGTGAAAATTATTAGCCCATTACCTAAAAAATAAGAAATTAAAAAAGCGACTTAAAAGTCGCTTTTTTATTATGGTTTTAAATAAATTAAACATTGATTTAATTCAGGTTTTTGTTGAATAAGAGTATGAATAAATATTTTAAGTTCTTCAATCTCGTAAGGTAATAATCGCTGTAATGCTTTTTGCACTTCTTTACAAAATAAAGCTGCATCAAAACTGACTTTGTTTAGTATAGTTTTTGTGTACTCTAGCATAGCTCTAGCCATTTTAATTAAATTTAAGTTTTTATTGAAATAGTAGATTTGTTTTATAATTGTAAATTTAAAATTATCATTCTAATTTACTAAAAAAACAAACATGATTTTTTTTATTAAAAAAAATTTAACACTAAAATCTATTATCACCATCTATTAAATTACCTAAGCCACCCAGGATACTGCCTTCTCCTCGATTTTTACCACCACTTTGTGGAGCTGAAGCTAAAACTCTGCCAGCTAATCTACTGAATGGTAAAGATTGAATAAAAACAGTTCCCGGACCTTGTAATTTTGCAAAAAACAAACCTTCACCTCCAAAAATGGTATTTTTTATACCTCCAATAAATTCGATATCATAATCAATAGTTTGATCAAAACCAACAATACAGCCGGTATCTACTCTTAAAACTTCTCCTGCTAAAAGTTCTTTTTTTGCCATAGTACCACCAGCATGAACAAAAGCCATACCATCACCTTCTAATTTTTGCATGATAAATCCTTCTCCTCCAAAAAGACCTCTACCTAATTTTTTAGAAAATTCTATACCAACACTTACTCCTTTAGCTGCGCAAAGAAAAGCATCTTTCTGACAAATAAATTTACCACCAAACACCGTTAAATCAATAGGTATAATTTTTCCTGGATAAGGTGATGCAAATGACACATTCCGTTTACCAATCAGGTTATTATAAAAAGCAGTCATAAATAAACTTTCACCCGTAAGTATACGTTTACCTGCACCTAAAATTTCCCCTAAAAAGCTTGAATCATTTTGCGAACCATCACCAAAAATAGTTTCCATTTTAATACCATCATCCATCATCATAAAACTACCCGCTTCAGCTATTACGCCTTCATGAGGATCTAGTTCGATTTCTACGTATTGCATTTCTTCTCCGTAGATTCTATAATCAATTTCGTGTGCTGTCATCTTTCAAACTTTTTTAATTCTGTATATGAGTTGATAAACTTGAGCATTTGTTACAATATTTTTAAATAAAATACTATGGTCTCTTCACCTTAATACTCCATTCAAAATTAAAGGTTGAAACCACAACACCTTCTTCATTAACACCCTCAGATTTCATCCAAATTGTTTGCCCCTGTCCAGTTTCAATAGTATTTTTTATGGCATCATCTATTAAATTACCGTTAGTACATGTAAAAGTAATTATACCAGTAGCCTTTTTAGTAAAAGTAGCATTGTTACTAGTAACCAACATTGAAATTTTTCTACCAGAATCTTGAATTTTAGCAATCATTAAAGCGCCAGTTGAAAACTCTGCTGCCATACCTTGTACTGCCCAAAACATCGATCTAAAAGGATTTTGATTGATCCATTTATGTTTAACCGTTACTACACATTTAATATCATCAATATATTTTGTTCTAACACCACAAAAAAATGCGGCAGGTAATTTAAAAATAGTATAAGTATTTAGTTTTTTTGGAGTGATATTCATAATTTACAAATAATATTTTGTTGATTTTTTTTTAAAGATTTAAATGGAATGATTTATGTAATCTCTTAACGTAATAAAAGTTATTTGAAAAAAGAATCAACAAACTCAAACTTATTAAAAACCTGTAAATCTCCAATACCTTCACCTACTCCAATATACTTTACTGGAATTTTAAATTGATCGCTAATACCAATAACAACACCACCTTTTGCTGTTCCATCTAATTTAGTTACTGCTAACGATGTTACCTCAGTAGCTGCAGTAAACTGTTTAGCTTGTTCAAAAGCATTCTGACCAGTAGATCCATCTAAAACTAATAAGACATCATTAGGCGTATCAGCAACTACTTTTTGCATCACACGCTTTACTTTTGTAAGCTCATTCATTAAGTTTACTTTATTATGTAAACGACCTGCAGTATCTATAATAACAACATCTGCATCTTGGGTTACGGCACTTTGCAACGTATCAAAAGCTACCGAAGCTGGATCACTACCCATATTTTGTCTTACCAAAGGAACATCTACTCTATCAGCCCAAACTTGAAGCTGATCAATAGCTGCCGCTCTAAACGTATCAGCAGCACCTAAAACTACTTTAAATCCTTGCTTCTTAAATTGAAATGCCAGTTTACCAATGGTTGTTGTTTTTCCAACACCGTTGACACCAACTACCATAATTACATGAGGTTTTTTATGTTTAGGAATTGAAAACTCAGTTTCCTCTCCAGAATTTGTCTCACTTAACAAACCTGCAATTTCTTCTCTAAGTATTTGATTTAAATCATCGGTTCCTAAATATTTATCTTTTGAAACCCGCTCCTCAATACGTTCAATTATTTTTAATGTAGTATTTACACCAACATCACTTGAGACTAAAACCTCTTCCAGATTATCCAAAACCTCATCATCAACTTTAGATTTTCCTGCTACAGCTTTACTTAATTTACCAAAAAAACTAGTTTTGGTTTTTTCTAAGCCTTTATCTAAAGTTTCCTTTTTATCAGAAGAAAATATTTTTTTAAAAAAACTCATCTATATTATTTTGATTATTGTTAATGATAAAACTATTTTTATTGATATTGTCAATTTTTTTGCCAATTTGAAAAATATGTTATTATGGCAGTTAAATATAAAATAAAAAAGCTGCTTTCAAATAAAGAAAGCAGCTTATAATATCTTAAAACAAGATGTTTTATTTTTTGTTGAAAAATTCTTCAGCGAATTCTGGTGCCATTATAGACTCAACAAACATATAAGCACCTGTTTTTGGTGATTTTACCATTTTAATCGCTTTTGTTAATCTTTTAGAAGATGTTTGTAACGATGCTACTGTTTTCTTTGCCATGACTTATTATTTTATTTCTTTATGAACTGTCATACGTTTTAAAATAGGATTAAATTTTTTAATCTCCATTCTATCCGGTGTATTCTTCTTATTTTTTGTAGTAATGTAACGAGAAGTTCCTGGTTGACCAGACTCTTTATGCTCTGTACATTCTAAAATCACTTGTATTCTATTGCCTTTTTTTGCCATGTCTTTTACTTATTAAATACAGCTATTATTTTAAAAATCCTTTAGATTTTGCATCTTTAATTGCTGCAGATATTCCTATTTTATTAATAGTTTTTAAAGCAGATGTAGAAACCTTTAAAGTTACCCAACTTTCGTCTTCTGGTATGTAAAAACGTTTCTTAACTAAATTCGCATTAAATTTACGTTTAGTTTTATTCATAGCATGAGAAACATTGTTCCCAACCATTGCCTTTTTTCCTGTTAGTTCACAAACTCTTGACATTGTATATAACTTTAATTTTTTTGTTGTTTAAAAACGAGGTGCAAATATATAAAATCTTTAATTTATGACAACGTAATTTTTATCAATTTTTAAAAATTTCTTTTTGAAGCATTTCGAGAGCCTTATTTACAGCTTTATTAATGACTCTTGCACGATGATTTCCAAAGTTAAATTCTTTAGAAAAAACACTATTTTTTGTAGCTATAGCAATAAAAACGATGCCAACCTCTGCATTTGAATCGCCCTTTAACGGACCTGCGTTTCCTGTAGTTGAAATAGCAAAATCTGATTTGTATAATTTCAATACATTTTGGGCCATTGCCTCTGCAACTTGACTACTAACTACAGAATATGTGTCAATTAAATGTTCTGAAACATTTAAAACGTCAATTTTTGATTGTGTTGAATAAGCTATAATACCACCTTTTAAGTATTTTGAAGCACCAGAATTTGCGGTAAACAACTCTGCCAATTTACCACCTGTACAACTTTCCGCTACTGCTAACGTTTTTTCAATTTTAGTTAATTGATTTCCAATTACAACTTCCTCATTACCATCTTCATCTTCATAACCAAAAAATTCATTTTCAATTAATGGCAATACTTTTTCTATTTGTTGGTGAATTTCTTCTTCAACTTTTTGCTTATCAAACCCTTTTGTAGATAGGCGTAATCTCATTTTACCTAAACTTGGCAAATAAGCTAATTTTATATGCTTAGGTAAGGCATCTTCCCAAGCTTCAATTCTATCGGCAAGTGTACTCTCACCCAAACCATAAATCAGTAAGGTTTTATGTAAAATATAAGGACAATGGTACTTATCCTTTAATCTAGGAATAACTTCATTTGAAACTAAGGCCTTCATTTCGAAAGGCACACCTGGTAATGAAATGAAAGTTTTATTATCTTTTTCAAGCCACATACCTGGTGCTGTTCCAACCTTATTCATTAAAACAGTTGCTTTTGATGGCACTAACGCTTGATCTTTATTTACTTGAAGTAGTGTTTGCCTAACATATTGCTCCCATATAGACTCAATATTTTTTAAGACTGAATCATCTAGAATTAAAGTATCGTTAAAATATTCAGCTATAGTTTTTTTAGTAATATCGTCTTTAGTCGGACCTAATCCGCCTGTTAAAATAATAACATCAACATTACTTTCAGCATCTTTTAAAGCTTTTAATATATGTGTTTTATCATCTTGAACAGAGGTTATTTGATAAACAGATACCCCAATTTTATTAAGTTGTTGTGCTATAAATGCAGAATTGGTATCAATAACTTGACCAATAAGAAGCTCTTCTCCAATTGTTATTATTTCTGCTAACATTATAAATTAAAATCTGAGCGTATTTCTTCTAAAGCATTATCTACCGCAATTAATACAACTTCAAGTTGGGGTGTAATATCTAAATCCTTTTTCTCAAACTTACCCCAATCTTGTACTTCTATTAAAGTATCAAGCACACCTAATTCGAATAAATCAATAGTAGGCTTCATTTTATGTGCTGCTTGGTAAGTATTATAATAATCCTTTTCTGATACAGCTTTTTTTAATCGATCGGCGTCAACAGAGACTTCTTCTAAAAAGGCTTCTGCAAGAGTTGAGATAAAATCTTCATCATTATCAGCTAACTCACGAACTCTATATAATTTGTAATGTTGCTCCATTTATTTTACAGTTATTGAAAACATTTCTTTAGTTCCTATAAATCCATTTAATTTATCGTTAGCAATTACTTTGCCAACTCCTGATGGCGTTCCCGTAAATATAATATCTCCTATCTTTAAAGTAAAATATTTTGATACATATTCTATAATTTCATCAATTTTCCAAAGCATGTGGCTTGTATTTCCTTTTTGCACAATATTATCGTTCTTTTTTAAAGAAAATTCAATATTATTAATATCATCTATCTCATTTACAGGCAACCAATTACCAATTACAGCGGCACCATCAAAAGATTTTGCTTTTTCCCAAGGAAGTCCTTTTTCTTTTAATTTACTTTGAAGATCTCTTGCTGTAAAATCTATACCAAGACCAATTTCTTCATAATATTTATGTGCAAATTTTTTATCGATATACTTACCAACCTTATTTATTTTAACTAATATTTCTACTTCATGATGTACATCATCAGAGAAATCTGGAATAAAAAACGGCTGTTTTTTTAAAAGAACTGCTGTATCTGGCTTAATAAAAATTACTGGCTCGGTTGGTTTTTCATTTTCCAACTCTTTTATATGCTCTGTATAATTTCTTCCAATACAAATTAGTTTCATTGTTTAGTTTTTTGATAATTAGTCTAACTTATTATTAAAACTTCTTAATTTAATGGCTGTTAAAACCTTTTTTGTGTACAGCGGAAAATCAGCATTCAACAACCAACCAAAATATCCAGGTTCACTTTGTAAAACATTATCTACTGTTTTCCCTTTATGTTTACCAAAAGAAAAACATTCTTCACCTTTTTTATTGTAAACTAAAAATCCCGCAAAATCTGCAAACTTTTTACGAGAACTGAACTCAGCTAAAAATTTTGTATCGTTTTCTATGTCGTCATATTTAGCTATTTGGGCTTTTAATACCTCGTAAGTTGCATTGGTATCTGCTTCCGCACTATGAGCACCATCTAAATTTTTATCACAATAAAATTTATAGGCAGCAGTTAATGTGCGCTGTTCCATTTTATGAAAAATAGTTTGCACATCAATTGCCAAACGGTTTTTCATATCAAAATCAACATCTGCACGAAGCATTTCTTCTGCTAGAAGAGGAATATCAAATCTATTGGAATTAAACCCTCCTAAATCAGAATCTTTGATAATGTTATGAATTTCTTTAGCTAAGACCTTAAAAGTTGGCTCATTAGCAACTTTCTCATCAGTAATTCCATGAATTTCAACAACCTCTTTTGGTATCGGCATTTCTGGATTCACCAACCATGTTTTACGTTCTTCTTTTCCATTAGGAAATACTTTTAAAATTGAAATCTCTACAATTCTATCTGTAGTTATATTAACGCCTGTAGTTTCTAGGTCGAAAAAACAAATGGGTTTTGTTAGGTTTAATTGCATTAGCTTTTTTATGTTTTGCAAAAATAAAAATCCAACCATTTAAAAGGGTTGGATTCAAAATACTTATTTTGCTGATTAAATCTCCCTGTTAATATCCCAAGCCTCTAAATAATCTTTAACAGCTTTCACGAATTGACCTCCTAAAGCACCGTTTATAACACGATGATCGTAAGAATGCGACAAAAACATTTTATAACGAATACCAATAAAATCACCCTCGGAAGTTTCTATTACAGCTGGTACTTTTCTAATAGCACCTAAAGCTAAAATACCTACTTGAGGCTGATTAATTATAGGTGTTCCCATAATACTTCCAAAAGTTCCTACATTGGTTACAGTGTATGTACCACCCTGAGTATCATCTGGTTTTAGTTTTCCCATTCTGGAACGACTAGCTAAATCATTCACCTGCTTGATCATACCAACTAAATTTAATTGATCTGCGTTTTTAATAACGGGTACAATTAAATTACCATCTGGTAAAGCTGCTGCCATACCTAAATTAACATTTTTCTTTTTTATGATTGTATTTCCTTGTAACGATATATTCATCATTGGGAAATCACGAAGTGCTTTAGCAACAGCTTCCATAAAAATTGGTGTGAAGGTTAAACTTTCACCTTCATGTTTCATGAAATTATCTTTAACTTTATTTCTCCAATTCCATATTTTGGTAACATCTGCTTCAATAAAACTTTGAACATGCGCTGAAGTTTTAACTGATTCGACCATATGGTGGGCTATCAATTTACCCATTCTTGTCATCTCAATAATCTCATCTTCACCATTTGAGATAACTGTTGTATTTTCAACTTTAGCAGTTATAATAGGTTTTAAAGCTGGATCTTGAATAACTTTTTCAACAATCTCATGACTTGAATATTGAGCTATTGGTTTACTATCACCTTTATTTTCTATATAATTTAAAATGTCGTTTTTAGTAACTCTACCTTCATTTCCCGTTCCTACTATGCTATCTAATTCTGATTGAGAAACACCTTCTTGTTTAGCAATATTTTTAACTAAAGGTGAATAGAATCTATTTTCAGTTGAAGTTACAGGTGCTGCTGTCTCCTTAGCGATAGCTATGGTTTGGGTAATTTGCTTTACTACTTCATATTGTTTAGTTTCTACTTCAATTTCATTATTATTTTCAGCATTATCATTACTGCCACTTATTTCAATAATTGCCAAAACCTGACCTACTTGAACAACGTCATCAACATTAAAAAACTTTTCAATTAAAACCCCCTCAACTTCACTTGGCACTTCACTATCAACCTTATCTGTAGCAATCTCTAATACAGGTTCATCTAATTCGATAGTGTCTCCAACTTCTTTTAACCAAGAGGTTATTGTTGCTTCTGCAACACTTTCTCCCATCTTTGGTAATTTAAGTTCAAACTTTGCCATATCAATAATGTAATTATTGTTTTTTATTTTTCGGTTGCAAAATTAACAAAAAAACATTGTTTTAAATAAATTATTTATAATTAAGTAATCAGAAATTAATAATTTCACCTCTAGAAACTGAATCATTACTTCCAACCACAAATTTAGCATTTTTAGGATATATTTTGAAAGTAATAGATTTGTTAAGGTTATTATTCTCAATATAATCAATGATTTTTTTAAAACTAAGCGAGTTAGAATCTAAGATAACTTCTGAATTATTTAGGATATTTCCTAAATCTAAGCTTAAAATTAGCTCTTTTTTTAGTTTAGTTTTTAAATAATCATTCATTTTATCAGAAACAAGTATATATCTTTTAACTTCTTTATTTTTTGTTTCAGGAACTTTATTAAATAAAAACGCTATTCTAATACCTAACCAAACCAAAACATCAAAAATGATATTTTTTTTAAAATGCTTCTTATAAAAAATTTGCATGGCACCATAAAATCTTCGAGCGTACAACTTATCTTTCAAGGTACTTTCTCCTTTGTAGTGAATAATTGTAGTCTCTCCAAAATAATAATTTAAATACCCTTTTTTTAGAACTTTATAAGAGATATCAATATCTTCTCCATACATAAAATAATCTTCATCAAAACCTTCAATTTCAGTATAAAGTTCTCGTTTTAAAAACATAAAAGCACCAACTAAAATTGGAACTTCTCCCGATTCATTTTCATTTATATGATTTGCATAATAGCCTTCTGAATTACCAAATATCTTTTTTAATGAAGTTTTTAAGTAAGGTATATTGCGTTTGCTTTCTGGTAAAAAAACACCAATACCATTAATTAATTTACAGCCTACAATACCTAGCTTTTTTTTATTTTGAATAAATTCAAAAATCTTCAAAAAAGTATCTTCTGCCACTACTGTATCAGGATTTAAAATACATAAGTATTCGCCTTTTGCTTTTGTGACTCCTATATTATTTCCTTTTGAAAAACCAGAGTTTTCTTTGTTTTCAATAAGCACGATATTTGGAAATAAATCCTTCACCATTTTACAACTATCATCAGTTGAATTATTATCAACCACAATAATTTCAGCTTCAAAAGTTGAAATAGCTGATTGTACACTTTTTAAGCAAAGCTCTAAAAAATAACGTACATTATAATTTAATATGACAACTGAGAGTTTCAAATACCTACAAGTTTATAGTTTTAAAGATGCTTCAAAAGGAATCCTATTTATAATACTTCTGCCTAAAGTAATTTCATCTGCATACTCTAATTCATCCCCTACAGAAATACCTCTGGCTATAGTAGATGTAAAAATGTTATAATCTTGAATCTGTTTATAAATATAAAAATTTGTAGTATCTCCTTCTATAGTTGAGCTTAAAGCAAAAATCAACTCCTTAACTTTACCTTCCTTTACTTTATTTACTAAAGTTTCGATATTTAAATCATGCGGTCCAATACCATCCATTGGAGAAATTTTACCACCTAAAACGTGATATAAACCTTTAAAAGAACTGGTGTTTTCAATAGCCATAACATCTCTAATATCCTCAACCACACAAACTATTTCACTATTTCTACTAGGGCTTGAACAAATTTCACATAGTTCAACATCACTAATATTATTACAAGATTTACAGAATTTTATATCATCACGCATGGTTTTTAAAGCCTCAGTTAGCGCATTGGTTTGCTCTTTAGGCTGTCTTAACATATGCAATACCAAACGTAATGCTGTACGTTTTCCTATTCCAGGTAGTTGCGACATTTCATTAACAGCTCGTTCTAATAATTTTGAAGAAAATTCCATAATCGCAAAATTACAATTTTAGATTTAAGTTTTATAGTTATCAATTGTAATTTGTATTTTGGCTTTGAATTATATTTTTATGACAGCAACACAAATTCTACTTTTAATTGGAGCTTATTTTGGGGTATTGATTTTGATATCCTATTTTACAGGTAAAGAAGATACCAATGATGCTTTTTTTAAAGCTAACAAATCAGCTCCGTGGTATTTAGTGGCTTTTGGAATGATAGGCGCTTCTTTATCTGGAGTTACATTTATATCTGTCCCTGGAATGATTGGTGGTGAGCAATTTGCTTACTTGCAAGGTGTTTTTGGTTTTTTTGTTGGGTATTTATTTATTCTATTTATTTTACTTCCCATTTATTACAAACTAAATGTTACATCAATTTACCAATATTTAGAGCAACGTTTTGGAAAAGTAAGTTACAAAACTGGTGCATTTTTCTTTTTACTTTCAAGAGTTACTGGAGCTTCTTTTAGACTGTTTTTAGTTGCATTAGCAATGCAATATATTGTTTTTGAAAGTATTAGTGTTCCTTTTTGGATTACCGTAGTTATCTCCATTTTATTGATTTGGATTTACACAAATAGAGGCGGTATTAAAACCATTGTTTGGACGGATACTTTACAAACTTTAGCCATGTTAGTATCTGTGGCTGTTGCTATTTTTTTAATTAATGAAAAGCTAGATTGGTCTTATGTTGAATTTTTAAATTCAGAAGCATTTGAAGCAAAAGGAAAAATTTTCTTTTTTGAAGATCCAAATGCAACTACCTATTTCTGGAAATATTTTATTGGTGGTATTTTTATTGCTATTGCCATGACTGGTTTAGACCAAGACATGATGCAAAAAAACCTGACTTGTAAAACACCCGAAGAATCAAAAAAAAACATGTTTACCATGGCTACCCTACTTGTTTTTGTAAACTTTTTCTTTTTATCTCTAGGCGCATTATTATTTATTTATGCAGAAAAATTTGGTTTGCAAATTCCTATTGTAGATGGAAAAACAAGAACCGATTTACTTTTTCCAGAAATAGCTATGAATCAAGGATTAGGAAAAGGGCTAGCAATAACTTTCCTTATAGGGTTAATAGCTGCAGCTTATTCTAGTGCTGATAGTGCTTTAACATCATTAACTACATCATTTTCTGTAGATTTTTTAAATATTGAAAAACTTCCAAAAGAAAATCAAAAACCATTAAGAAAAAAAGTACATGTTGGGGTTTCTATTTTGCTTATAATAGTTGTAATTGTTTTTAATAATCTTGAAGGAAACGTAGTTGGAAACCTATTTAAGTTTGCAACCTTTACTTATGGCCCATTATTAGGCTTATTTTCATTTGGAATTTTAACAAAATATCAAATTAAAGATAATTATGTATGGATAGTTGGAATACTCTCCATACTCATAACTTTTGCAATAACATCTTTACCGGAAAGTGTTATTGGTATCTATAAATTCCATTGGGAAATACTACCTTTAAATGGGTTGATTACTTTTATTGGATTAATACTGATTCGTAGAAAGCAAAACTAAAGTACAAGCAACTTCAAAAGAAATATGATGTGCTTTTAAAATTTTATAAAACTCAGGATTCTCTGTTCCAGGATTAAAAATAACACGTTCTGGGTTTAAAGAAACTAAATATTCATAATAATCTTTTTGCCTTTCTGGATTGATGTATAGGGCTATGGTATGAATGTTTTTATACGCAATTAGGGCATCATCAATAGTAACTCCCAAAATATCTCCACGAACCAAACCATAAGCAACAGTTTCAAATTCATTAGCAATTAAACGTTGTATGGCATAATTTGAATATCTATTTGCTTTTAGCGAGGCGCTAAAAACTAAGGTCTTTTTACTCATATGTTAAAATAATGTTAAGAGTTTATGTATCAAGTAACAAATATTAATTGAGGGCGTCTGAATAATAACAACATCAATCAAAATCAAACTAATCAAATGAAAAAATCACTTTTATGGTGCTTAACAGCACTATTCTTACATTCTTTTGCAAATGCATCAATCCCAAGAAAAAATACTGAAAAAACTGGTTCCATTTCTGGAATTGTATTAGACGCAGATTTAAAGCAACCCTTACCTTATGTAAATATAATTATTAAAAACACTTCAGGAGATATTATAACTGGTGGTATTACGCAAAATGATGGTTCTTTCGAAATTGAAAAGATACTAGAAGGCAACATGTTACTAAACATTCAATATATAGGTTACAAAACTTACTCAAAAAACATAACTATTGGTAATGGCAATTACAAAATAAATCTTGGAAATATACTTTTAGAAGAAGAAGCTGAAGGTTTAGATGAAGTTACTGTGGTGGCAGAAGTATCTACCATTCAACAAAAAGTAGATAGAAAAGTCATTACGATTGGTAAAGATCTTGCTGCAAGTGGCACAGCATCAGAGTTAATGATAGGTATTCCATCAGTAAATGTTGATACTCAAACAGGCGATATAAGCTTACGCGGAAATTCTAATGTACGCGTTATGGTAGATGGAAAATTATCTAACATTCCAACGGCTCAGTTATTAAAACAAATACCTTCCACAGCTATTAAATCTATTGAATTAATAACCAATCCATCAGCAAAATACAATCCGGAGGGGATGAGTGGTATTATCAATATTGTACTACATAAAAACACTATGGTTGGCTTTAATGGTAGTGCCAATGTAGGGCTTAGTTATGAGGTGGAACCGAAGTTTAATAGTGCCATAAACATGAATTATAGAAATGGTAAAACCAACTTTTTTGGAAACTACAGTAATAATATATCAAAAAACAGAAACATTGGACTTATATCTAGACCTGAAAATAACTCAGAACAGTTTTTTCGTTTCTTAGACAAAAGAAATAATAATCAATATAAACTTGGCGTTGATTTTTATTTAAACGATAAAAATACCATATCTGTATTTACAAATCAAAACGTATCAGAAAATAGTACTGTAGGAAGAACTACTGCTGTTTTTTATGATGATTTAGCTTTTAATCAAGATCAAATTTTTTCTAATCTTGGTGATAATACGGCATCAGAATATAACTTTGATTACAAATTAGATTTCACAAAAGAAGGCGAAAATATTGAATTAGAAATTGATCATAATATTTACAGAGGTGAAAACCCAGTATTTTTTGATCAAATTGAAGGTCCTCTGAGAGATTATACTGATTTTAATGAAACCGAAAACACACTAACAACTATAAATCTTGATTATGTAAATCCGTTATCTGAAAATTCAAAATTAGAATTGGGTTTACAAACTATTCTATTCAGCACTAATATTTTATACGCTTCTAATGGTGATTCTTTTAACGAAATTGGAAATTTAATACCAACACCAAGTACAGATTTTGATTATTCTAGAAATATTTATTCAGCTTATGCCAACTACAATAAGAAGTTTGACAAATGGACGTATCAAGTTGGAGTTAGACTTGAGAGTGTAAATGTTGATGCCATTGCTTTACAAACCGATGTAATAACCAATGATGTTTCAGAAATTCCATTTATTAATGATTATGTTCAAGCATATCCTTCTGTGTTTATAACATATAGCCCATCAGAAAAAAACGCATACCAATTAAGTTATAGCCGACGTGTTGACAGACCAGGAATTGGACAAGTAAACCCAATTAAAGAATGGAGTTCTCCGTTAATATCTTCTTTTGGCAAACAGGATTTAGAACCTCAATTCACCAACTCATTAGAAGTTAATTACACCAGAAACTTAAATAACAGTAAAGGTAGTCTTACAGGTGGCGTTTTTTATCGAGCCATCTCTAATGAAATAAATAGAGCTTTATTTATTGATAGAAGCGACGTAACATCAGGAAGAATTATTTTAACAAATGATAATTTTGATAACACATCAGCTTATGGCGTTGAGTTATCTACTAATTACAGACCAACAAAATGGTGGAGTATTAATGGTAGTTTCGATTTTTATTCACAAATTCAAAAAGGTATTGCTGAAAATATTAGAGATGGTATACTTATAGAAAATGCAACAATAGCAGATATTGAAACTAATGTAAATCAAGTAGCTAATACCGCTTGGAATTTTAGAATGTTTAATAACTTTAGCGTTAACGAAAAACTAGCATTTACAGCTTTTGGATTCTACAGAGGCATAAACAGAACACTACAATTTGACATGAGACCTATGTATTTTGTTAATTTAGGAATGAGATACAACTTCCTTGAAGCTAACAGAGCTACTTTTGCCTTTAATTATAATGATATATTTAATACCATGCGATTTGGTTTTGATGGCATAAGACCATTTGTACAAAATGGAGAGTTTAATTGGGAAAGCAATACATGGAACATAAGCATAAACTACAGATTTGGTGGCGAAAAATATAGAGCTAAATCTCGAAAACAAAGAGATGACAATACAAAATCTAGTAATGGTGGCTTTATCTAAATAAAATTTAATAACCTACATAATAATTGATGGTTAGTGTTAATGCTAGGATATTAGATAAGAAACCCCAAAACTTAAATGTTTTGGGGTTTTGATTTAAAAAAATAACTTATATGTTAAAAAATATGTTAAATTTTTAAATTAAAGATAATAATTACTGTAACATAGCGTTGAACGATTATACAATCGAACCAAAAACGAAAATTAATTATTTAGAGTTAGTCGTCTACACAAAAATTCGTATTTAAAGATTAGTATTACTAAAAAACTCGAAATTGATACTTCGGGTTTTTTGTTCTTATTCTGTTAAAAAAAGTTAAATAATAAAAACTGATACAATATTATTTAAATTTTTACGTCTAATAGAATAATTATTCTTCAGATAAGTGTTAGTTGAAGTTAATTAATAGCTAAAAAAACCCGAAACTTAATCGTTTCGGGTTTTTTGATTATCGAATTATTTATTTTTAACACCATTTAATAATAGCACTCGCCCAAGTAAAACCACTACCAAAAGCTGCTAATACTACATTATCACCTGATTTTATTTTACCTTGTTCCCATGCTTCAGTAAGAGCAATTATAACAGATGCAGCAGTTGTGTTTCCATACTTCATAATATTATTAAAAACCTGATCATCACTTAAATCAAATTTCTTTTGAATAAATTGTGCTATACGTAAGTTAGCTTGATGCGGAATCAACATATCTATATCTTCTTTTTTCAGCCCATTTTTAATAAGTCCTTCCATAATAACTTCACTAAAACGCACCACGGCATTTTTAAACACAAACTGTCCGTCCATGTATGGGAAATAAGAAACATCATCATCTCCTGCCTCCAAAATTTCTGGAACCCAATGCGCAATGCTTGGAGATTCTACTATTAATTTATCCGCATATTTACCTTCACTATGCAAATGCGTAGATAATACACCTTTAGTATTATCTTCTTCTCTTGTTAAAACACATGCACCAGCACCATCGCCAAAAATTACCGTTACACCTCTTCCACGCGTAGTTTTATCTAAACCATTACTGTGGTATTCTGCACCAATTACTAAAATGTTTTTATACATACCCGTTTTAATAAATTGGTCTGCAACCGACATAGCATAAACAAAACCAGAGCATTGATTTCTTACATCTAATGCGCCTATAGTTGGCATATCTAACATGTCTTGAATTTGAACACCACAACCAGGGAAATAATAATCAGGGCTCAAAGTTGCAAATACAATAAAATCGATATCATCCTTAGTTAAACCAGCTCTATCAATTGCTATTTTTGCAGCCTTAGCACCCATAACAGCCGATGTATCATTACTACCTTCTTTAATCCATCTTCGTTCTTTAATACCTGTTCGCTCTTGAATCCATGCATCGTTAGTATCTATAATTTTTGACAAATCGTCGTTAGTTACAACATTATCAGGCAAATACTTTCCTAAGCCTATTATTTTAGAATTATACATTATTATTTTCAGTTTAGATTTAGCAAATTACGAAATTAAATTTTTAAAAATTATATTAAAACATCCAAAACATATTGTGTCAGTTTGTCACTTTTTAACTATTGGTACTTTTTTTGTCTAGATTATAATATTAATATTAAATTATAAAACTTATATATCATGACAAAAGGAAACATTAATGTATCGGTAGAGAATATCTTCCCTCTCATTAAAAAATTCTTGTACAGCGATCACGAAATCTTTTTACGCGAATTAATTAGTAATGGGACTGATGCTACTTTAAAATTAAAACATTTAACTAGTATTGGTGAGGCTACTGTTGAATACGGAAACCCACAAATTGAAGTTAAAATTGATAAAGAAGGCAAGAAGCTTCACATTATAGACCAAGGTTTAGGTATGACAGCGGACGAAGTTGAAAAATACATTAACCAAATTGCGTTTTCTGGAGCGGAAGAATTTTTAGATAAGTATAAAGACTCTGCAAAAGATTCAGGAATTATTGGTCACTTTGGATTAGGTTTCTATTCTGCATTTATGGTAGCTAGTAAAGTAGAAATTATTACAAAATCTCATAAAGACGAACCTGCTGCTCATTGGGTATGTGATGGATCACCAGAGTTTTCTTTAGAACCTTCTGATAAAACTGATAGGGGTACTGAAATTATTCTTCATATTGCTGATGATTCAACAGAGTTTCTAGAAGAATCTCGTATTAGAGAACTTCTTATGAAATATAATAAGTTTATGCCTATTCCAATTAAATTTGGAACTAAAGAAATAAACGACCCTGATTTCACGCCTAAAACAACTAAAGATAAAGATGGCAAAGAAACAACTGAGCCACACAAAAAAATAACAATTGATAATATTATCAATAACCCAAACCCTGCATGGACAAAGCAACCAGCCGATTTAAAAGATGAAGATTACAAAGATTTTTATCGTGAGTTGTATCCAATGCAATTTGAAGAGCCTTTATTCAACATTCATTTGAATGTAGATTATCCATTCAACTTAACTGGAATTTTATACTTCCCTAAAATGGGACAAGATATGAATATCCAAAAAGATAAAATTCAATTGTACCAAAATCAAGTATATGTTACTGATAATGTTGAAGGCATTGTGCCAGAATTTTTAACAATGCTTCGTGGTGTTATCGATTCTCCAGATATTCCATTAAACGTATCTCGTTCATACTTACAGGCTGATGGCGCTGTAAAAAAGATTTCATCATACATTACAAGAAAAGTTGCAGATAAATTAAAGTCGTTATTCAATAGTAATCGTGAAGATTTTGAAGCAAAATGGAACGATATAAAAATCGTTATTGAATACGGCATGCTTTCAGAAGAAAAATTCTTTGAAAAAGCAGATGCATTTACTTTATATCCAAGTGTTGATGGAGCATATTATACTTTTGAGGAATTATCCAATAAAATTAAAGCAAATCAAACGGATAAAGATGATAAAATGGTGATCCTTTACGCTTCAGATAAAGATGCACAGCATAGTTATATTGAATCTGCAAAAGCTAAAGGTTATGAGGTGTTATTATTAGATTCGCCAATTGTTTCACATTTAATTCAAAAGCTTGAAAGCACAAAAGAAAATATATCTTTTGCACGTGTTGATGGTGATCATATTGATAATTTAATTAAGAAAGATGAAACCACTATTTCTAAATTAGATGACGATCAGAAGAAAGAATTAGATGCTGTTTTAAAAGAAATTATACCTTCTAAAAAATTCATGGTACAGCTTGAAGCAATGGATAGTAATGCATCGCCTTTTATTATTACACAACCAGAGTTTATGCGCAGAATGAAAGAGATGCAAGCTACTGGCGGAGGGGGTATGTTTGGTATGGGTAATATGCCAGAAATGTATAATTTGGTTGTAAATACAAACTCTGAATTAGTTGGTGAAATTTTAAATACCAAAACTAAAAAGAAGCAAGAGCGTTTAATAAACCAAAGTTTAGATTTAGCTAGATTATCTCAAGGCTTATTAAAAGGTGAAGAACTCACCAACTTTATTAAGCGTAGTTACGAGATGATTAAATAAGTTGATGCGCTGAAATTTTCAGCAACTTATATACATGTAAACCACTTTGTGAAAACAAGGTGGTTTTTTTATTCAAAATTTTAATTTGAAAAAAACTATATTAATTAATAAAGCTTGTAATTGAATTATTACAAGCTTTTTACTTACTGATTTCGATAACTTATTATAAATAAATTACTCCAAATAGCACTTAATTTTACTATTAATTTTTATTTGTAATTTTAAAGTAAAAATCTAAAAATTCAAAACCTCAGTTACACTAGAATCTGAATACTCTATTGAAAAATTATAGGTTTTAAGATTTGCTTTAAGTTGAGCTACATTACCATCAAAATTCCATAAAATATCGATAATGTCGTCTTTTGAATCATTTATTAGAATATCGCCAGAAAACGCTTTTAGCGTATTCCTTAAACGCATGATTTTTAGTTGATTTAAAACAACCTCTTTTTGAAGTCCAACTTCGATATCTTGTTTAGAAAGGGTAGTTCTATTAATTTCTTTGTGACCGGCACTTCCTCCCTTATCGGCAGCTTCATAATCATTTTTACCTGCGAAAACATCCAAATACCATACTTGAGGGATACCAGGCATAAACATCTGAATGGCTCTTGCCAGTAACATTTTTTGATCACTTTCTCCTAAAGCACTAAAAAATGTCGCATTTACTTGATAATAAGAAATCTTTTTACCTTCTGCATCGTATAGATTTTTAACTCTACCCCCACGATTCATAATGGTAGTCATAATGAATTCTATATCCTTATCTTCAAGCAAACCCTTGTTATAGGAACCATTTACTTCTTTCCCTTTTAAATCTAAAACAGGAATTCCATCATGGCAACCTAACATATTTACGGTGTTATAGCCTTTGTTAACTATTTCTTTGGCCCAAGTTAAAATAGCCTTACTTGATCCTTTTTCAAGAGTATGAATCATCAATGCTGGAAGAAAAAAATCGTAAATATAATACCCTTTTTTAGCAACTTCATCATGCAATCCTAAACCGTATTCAGCATGAATTTCTGGTAATAACATTAAATCGTTTTTATTGGCTATTTGTTGTATTCGCTCTAAATAATCCCAAGTTCCAGGTTTATTAAAAAAGTTTGTTTGTCCAACTTCTTTGTGTAAATACGCGAAGGCATCTAATCGTAAAATTTTACAACCAAAATCTTTTAATTTACTCAGAGTTTCATCATAAAAATTCCAAACTAATTCAGATTTTGCATTCACATCCATTTGCCCTAAGTAAGAACGATTTTGATTAACAATTCTTAAAATTTGATCTTTAAAAATATATTCCTCACCAAAATCAATAGCACTTATATCATCTCCAATTTCAATAGCATTATTAACTATTTCACATACTAATTGAGCTTTATCAAGAGGTAACCCAATAACTTTTTCTAAATCTTCAGAAGTAATTTTATTTAATGTAATTTGCTGATAAAAAGTATTCCAATAAGGCTGTTCTGTACCATCTGGAAATAGGACTTTCAAAATTGGAAGACCTGATTTTCTCATAAATAGTTTATTGAGAAACTCTTCCTTTGGAATAATTATAGCATCTTCATTAACAGTTCCAAAACCCTCCCAAAACGCATTCCAATTAATAAAAAAATCTTTGTATTTAGATTGATTTCCATTTTTTAATAAGTCTTTAAACTGTGGAGATGCAACAGATAAATGATTTAATACAATATCAAACTTTAATAAAATATTGAGGTGCTCTAAATCATTTAAATCTTCAGAAGAAACTAAATCTTTATTTAAATTATAATCAATAACAGAAAATCCTCTATCTAAATCGCTATTAAAAAAAGTAGGTAATACATAAAATAGAGAAAAAACATCTTTAAACTCGGGCATTTTAAGCATGCTAATTGTATCGCTTAGTTTTTCACCTATACTATCCGGATACGCGTTAAGCATTACACCTTTATAATTATTATCTGTACTAGATTTACTTTGCATTGACCGAGTGTTTATAAAAGTTTAGATAAAATATTAATATTATCAGGTAGTCTACCAACATTTTGCAGTTTTAAAGCTGCTAATTTTAGTGCTACCGCTAAACATTCTTCAATTGATTTTTCTTTGATATAAGCAAATAAAAAACCTGACCAAAAAGCATCACCAGCACCAGTTGCATCCATTACTTTTTCAATTTTTATTGCTGGTAACTCAATTAGTTTTTTTCCTTTTCTGGATAATTTAACGCCTTTACTTCCTAGAGTTAAACAAACAGTATCGACTCCTTGGGAATGAAAAAACTGAAATATTTCTTCGTGTGGTAAAGTTTCTTCAAAAAGCCTTGTCATGTCATCTTCACTAATTTTTACTAGTGGGTTGAATTTACAATATGTTTTTATAACCCTTAAAGCCTCATCTTGAGAACTCCACAACTTTTTAGCATAATTAATATCGATGCTTAACTTACAACCCAAATTAAAAGCTTCTTCAGCCTTTTTCAAAATAGTTGCTTGTGCCGGATTTTTACTTAAAGCAAAGCATGTGGTATGAAATATAGTTGTTTTAGAAAGTGTTTCTTCTGAAATTTGATCTTCCGTAATACAATAATCAGCTTCTCTAAAAGGAAGAAAATCTGGGGTTCCATCTGTTCTTGAAACAAATATCACACTAGTTGGCTTATCACTTATTTTTTTAACGAAACTATGATTGATACCAACCTCATCAAGTCTTTCAAATATGTATTCACCAAAACCATCGTCGCCAACTGTAGCTATTAGAATTGGATTTAAGCCAAGTCTTGCGCAATTCATAGCTACATTAGTGGGAGAGCCACCTAAATACCTATGATAATCTCTTGTATTATTGATTTTTTCACCAATTTGGTGTCCTATAAAATCAATTAACAATTCTCCAATACAAAGAATGTCAATATTTCTCAAAATTAATTTTTGGTTTATTTAGTTTATTATAACAAATTAAGCTTACAATTGTTATTAAATAAAATTCTAGACGAAAAAGCGTTTTTGATTCAAACGAAAACGTTTTCGAAGATGTTTTTAATTTATTTTTAAAAATTAAATTTATATAAAATTAGTAGTTATTAAGTTAATATTCTATCTGATTTTTAATTTAAATAATGAAATTATTAAAGCTAGTGCTGTTAAAACCAAAAGAACAGAAAAACTTATTTTTAAACTAAAAATATTTGATATACACCCCAAGAATACTGGCCCTAGAAGAAATCCTATAAACCCAACACCTGATACAAATGAAATACCTATAGATGCTTTTATACCTTTAGTTTTTCCTGCTATTCTAAATAATTCTGGAATAATTACTGAAAGACCTAATCCTAAAATTCCAAATCCTAAAATGGTAATTATAAAATTACTAAATAGAACACCTATATAACCGAGGCTAGCTAAAGAGCAACCCAATAGAATTATTTTTATTGATCCAATTTTTGCACTTATTGTATCACCAAAAAATCTACCCAAAGTCATTGCTGAAGAAAAAACTATAAATCCAATACCTACAAGATTTTTTTGAGTAATTTGGACAACTTCTATAAAGTATAATGTACTCCAATGTTCTATAGCTCCCTCACTACTCATAACTACAAATGCAATAAAAGCAACTAGAAATAAAGGTTTTAAAATTTTAATTTCGAACTTATTTTTTTCTTTTGAAACAAATGTTTCCTTAATTAAATAATAATATTTTGAAAGAAATAAATTTATTATGATTAAGAAAAATGCTATTACCATCATATGATGATAAGGTTTTGAAAAAAACGGCATCAAAATTGTGCCTAAAATAGCTCCTAAGGCACCACCTAAACTAAAAAAACCATGAGCGGAAGACATAAAGTTTGAAGAATCGCGTTTTTCGATTTCAGATACTAAGGTATTCATTGCCACATCTGTAGTCCCAGAAAAAATACCAGCTAAAAATAATGATACACAAAGAAATATATAATTAGATGCTAATAAAGGAAATATAAATACACAAGAAAATAACAAAATACCTATTAAGGTATATTTACCTATGCCTATTTTTTTACTTAGATATGGTACTGTAGGAATAAATAAAAAAACTCCAGAAGCTAAACAAAATAATGCAAAGCCAATCTCTGAATCATTTAATTGTAACTTTTCTTTTAAGTAAGGTATGTACAAAACCCAAGTACCAATAATAAAATTTAAAGAGCTAAATACCCAAACTGGAGCAAAATATTTGAGATTTGATAAAATTAGCTTTAGTGAATGCATAAGAATAATTAAAAAACAAATTCTGGTTCTATAAGATTATTAATCTTATCCTTATAAGTATCTTCCAATAAAGATAACCCATATTGATAAGAAGCATTCATCCAACCAAAACCTTCTTGAGACATATACTCGAAATCTGTACCAACATTTCCGTATTCAGAAAATACTTTGTGGGTAGCTTCCACTACATCATATTTTTCAGGAATTGTACCATTATAATCAACAGCATTCCTAGTTATCATAAATAGCCAACGGTAAATTAACTCTTGGGCTTCATTATTAAAACCGTAATTAATTAAACCTCTCCAAATCATCATTTGATGTGGTGCCCAACCATTAGGATAATCCCATTGCCTGTGTGGTCTTTCCTCTGTAATTTCACCTCTACAATCTATAGTACTACCTGCAATTCCACCCTTTTCTTTTAACAAAGGAAGGGCGTTTTTAACTAATGTTATTGCTTGTTCTTGAGAAGCAACACCACTCCATAAAGGAATAAAAGTGGTAGCTGAAATAAATGAAGATTGCGATTTTGTTACAAAATTATAATCAACATACAAACCTTTTTTAGTGTCCCAACAAAAAGAATTAATAAGAACTTTTCTTGCATTAGCTTTTTCAAACCAAGACGAACTTGTGTGATTTTTTGAATTAAACACTAAGCTGTTTTCAAATACATTTTTAATGAGTTCTGCAAAATCTAATTCGTATTTATGTAACAATACATTGAGTTCTACTAAATTTAAATCGGCGCAGTTTCCTTCAATTCTGTATGAGGTATCGTGGCCTGACTCTCTAACTGTTCTATCATGTGTAAAATAAGAATCTAAAAAGTTATTTTCAATTTCGTTATTTTGATATTTCAAAATATAATATTCTATTGAAATATTTGCTTTATCAGCAAAAGGTTTTATAATAGCATTAAAGTGGCCCTCTTCTGATTCAGGTGGCATACCAATGCCTTCAGCAAAATACCTATTTAGCCCATTTACAGTGAGCCGTTTATTAGGAACCATCCAAACCGTTTCATATTCAATAATAGCAGTTTCTAGATGAGATTTTAACCAAGTTTTATCTTTTGTTATTTCAAAAACCTCCCGAATCAAACTACTGTAAAAAGGCGGTTGTGTTCTAGTTAAATAATACGATCTGTTGGCATTTAAAATTTTCCCATAGTGCATAATCTCGTACTGAAAATTATCAGCCATGGCTTTTGCTAAATCTACTTTTCCATCTAATAATAAGCCTATAGATTCAAAATAGCTATCCCAACCATACATTTCATTAAATCTTCCACCAGGAACAACAAAAGGCACTCCCTTTATTTCGTTATTTACTTTTTCAAGTTTTAAAGATAAAATACCAGGTTTATGATTTAAATTTTTAACGTATTCAGGCGAAATAACTTTGGGTAATTTACTAGCTAGTATTGGTAGTCTAGATTCTAATTTTTTGTAATAATTGAAAGCTAATTCATCATGAAAGGGCACATAAATTGGAAGTTTTTTTGCTGTGAGTGTTTCATTTTTAGTATCAGAAATTAGTTTTTCAACACCAACTTTATCCATACTCCGGGTTAAACCTTTCCAGTAATAATCCCGAATCATTCTTGAGATTCTGGTTACAGGTAGTTCTTCAATTTTCGAAATTGGAATTTCTGCAATGGTTTTACCTTCATACTTCGCAATGATTAATTCTTGTAACAAGTTTGATAAATGATAAGTTCCTGCTACTGAATATGGATTATTGTCTTTTGAAATTATTTTGAAAAGCTTAGGTCCTTTGTCATCAATGGTGATTTTTTTATCTCCATCAGTATCTTCTTGTTGTAATAAAACTGCTAATGTTTCTTCTATTTTAAGATGAAAAATCATGATTCTGAAATAACTTGTTTTTTAGACATTCTATCAATAAGTAAAACAAAAATGATTAGTAAAGCCATTGGAATAAGCAAAAAGTAAAAAGCATTTGCGCCACCAACACTTTCAAATAGTTCACCAACAATTCTTGACCCGATAGTACCTCCTAATGCAGAAAAGATGATAATTAAACCCGACATTGGTGAGTGTAAACTTTTTGGTAATGAACTTAAAACTGTAGAGTTTAATAATGGATAAATTGGTGCTATAAACAAACCAATTAATGGTAAAATAAAACCTAAAGTTGGCACCTGAGACAAATTTGTAATTTCTCTAATAAACTGTATATCAGCATGTAATTGTGGTAAAATATAAATAAGTATAGTTCCAGATATGACTACACAAACAATTATCAAAACAACCCAATTAATATATTTAGTTAAAAACCCTGCAACAAATCTTCCTAGAGCTAAAGTTAGCGCTAAAATACTCGCCATTTGTACGCTTAAAACTGAATTAAAATTGAATATTTTTTTGTTGAAGGTAGGCAACCATGTCATGATTCCTTGTTCAATCATCACAAATAAAAACGCTGAAATAATGAAAACTAAAACTAAAGGAACAACCATTAATTTTACAGATTCTTTTAAATCTTCTTTTAAAGTTGACCCAATGGCTTCAACTTCATATTTAATTTTAGAAAAAAGTAGAAAAATGAAAGAAATTAAAATAATCACACATAATAAGTAATAAACATTTAACCAAGAATTTTCATCTTCAGAATAAAATGCTGGAAATAAAAAATAGGCTAAAGCAATTCCTACCATAAAAAATCCTTCAATAGAGCTCATCATGGAAGCGTGCTCTTTTTTAGTTTCTGTTAATATCCCGATAAGTGAATAGACGGATAATTTAATTAATGCAAAACTTACCCCTATAGATAAAAATAAAACTTTAGTGTGAAAAAATGTATTTCCAAAAACCATATATAGACATCCAAAAAACACAATACCTAAAGCAACTAACATGGCTCTTTTATAACCAAAACGAGGTAAAAACGAAGCCATTATGAATGCAATGATTGCAATTGGCAAATCTTTAAAGCCTTCCAAAACAGATGCTTGAGATTCAGTTACTTTGTAAACATCTATAGATTTCTCAATTACAATCCCGACGCTATTTAACAAAATAGCAAAAACAAAGTAATTAAGGTATATGGATATTTTAATACCTAAATTTTTCATAATTTCATCATATTAAAACTATTCCTCAATTACTGATTTTGTTTCATTTAAACGGAACGCTAATAAAGCAGCTATAGCAAAAAACACACCTGCAAACAATATAGCATTAATAGCATTATTGCCTAATAGATACTTGTAAATAGGTCCGAAAGTTAATGTTTGAATAAACATTGGGATAACTATCATCATATTCAAAATTCCCATGTAGACACCACGTCGTTCTTGTGGTACTATTTTAGAAACCATCGTATATGGAATTCCCATCATAGCAGCCCACCCAATACCAAATAAAACCATAGGAATTAAAACCGTTGTTGGATCGGAAATATAAGGTATTATAAATAAAGCTAATGCTGTACCAATCAAACTTAAAGCATATATTTTTTTTCCTCCAAAACGCAACGTTAACGGTACTAAGGCAAGTGCTACAACCATTGTAACTATATTGTAAGTTAAACTCATTTTAGCGGCTTGGGATGCAGCCTCAGAAGTAGAAAAGCCTAGAGTTAACTTAAATAAAGGTGTTGTAAACTGCCAATAAATAAAAAGAGCATACCACTGAAATAGATATACAGCGCCAATTTTCCACATAAAATTTGGCATTTGCTTAATGGCATCAACAATTTCAATAAAGGGCTTGGAAATTCTTTTGCCTAATGAAAGTCCTTTTATTTCATTAATTTCAAGTAATTCTTCGTCTGTAGGAGGTATTTCTGGTGTTTTAAAAACAGACCAAAGAATTGTTGTTAAAGATAAGAATGCACCAATAAAAAAAGAATAATATAACCATTGAGGAATCGTTCCTGTTTCTTCTACAGATTCTCCACCAAATAAATATTGAAATAAAACAATAGATCCATTAGCTAATAAAATTCCAGCACCTACAAATAAGCTTTGCATTTGGTAACCTAAGCTTAATTGTTTTTCTGGTAATTTGTCACCAACAAAAGCTCGGTATGGCTCCATAGCCATATTATTTCCAACATCTAGAATCCAAAGCAACCCAACTGCAAACCAAAGAACTGGACTATGAGGAAATGCAAATAAACAAATACTACCTAATAAGGCTCCTATTAAAAAATAAGGCTTTCTTCTTCCCCATCTTGCCGACCATGTTTTATCTGACATAGCACCAATAATAGGTTGGATAATCAAACCCGTTACAGGTCCTGCTATATTCAAAATAGGCAACATATCTTCAGGGGCTCCTAAATAAAGAAAAATAGGGTTGATGGCTGTTTGTTGTAGTCCAAAACTATATTGAATGCCTAAAAATCCAACATTCATATTAAATATTTGCCAAAACGATAATCTTGGTTTAGTTAGTTTCATACCTTAAAGTTATTAGTTAGTTTAATTGGTTATTCTGCTAAATTATTGCATTATACTGATTGCAAAACCGCCACCTGGTGACAGATTAACATTATAGGTTGACGAATTTGTAACCTCAATTTTTTCAATTTGATAAGCTTGAGGATTATCATTCCAATGGGCATCTTCAGCATCTTTATAAACAGTTGCTTTATACGTTTTTCCAGCTTCAAGAAAATCAAAAGTAATGTTTTGATTTCTAGCATTTTCATCGGTAATTCCACCAACAAACCAGTTGTCTGTTTCTCGTTCTTGTCTTGCTATAGTTACAAAATCTGCAACTTCGCCATCTAAAACTTTTGTTTGTTGCCAATCTACACCTACATCTGTAATAAATTGAAATGCTGGATGTACTTTACCATCTAACATATAATGTTCAGGTAAATCGCAAGCCATTTGTATGGGGCTATAAATCACAACATATAGCGCTAATTGATGCGCCAATGTAGTATTTACTTGATTTCCTTTTTTATAATCATCGAATTTAATATTAAAAACTCCTGGTGTAAAATCTATTGGTCCAGATAACATTCTTGTAAAAGCTACTGTTGGTAAATGGTTTGGTGGATTACCACCATCTGTTGCCCAAGCATTAAATTCTTGACCTCTTAAACCCTCGCGCGCTATGGCGTTAGGATAGGTTCTGCGTTTTCCAGTTGCTTTAATAGGTTCATGAGCATTAACAGCTATTTTCTTTTTAGCGGCATCAACCAAAACTTTATGATAGTGATTTACCATCCACTGTCCATGGTGGTATTCGCCTTTTGGAATTATTTCGCCCACATAGCCTGTTTTAACCGAGTTTATACCATTGACCTTCATAAAATTATAAGCTTCATCCATTTGCTTTTCATAAGTAAGCGGTGCTGCAGATGTTTCGTGATGCATAATAACCTCAACCCCTTTATTTTTAGCATAAGCCATGACTTCATTAAAATTATAATCTGCGTAAGGTGTCATAAAATCGAAAATACCTTCTCGAGCATTAGCCTCGGCTAGCCATTTATCCCAACCAGTATTCCAACCTTCAACTAGTAAACCTTTAATCCCGTTTTGTGATGCAAAATCGATATATTTTTTAGCATTATCGGTAGTAGCTCCATGTCTAGATGTAGCAGATTTTCCTTCTGTCCAAGTATTCATATCTTGACTTCCTTCCATATCCCATGTAGATTTACCAATATGCATTTCCCACCAAATACCCACATATTTCATGGGAGTAAAATAATCTACTTCACCTATTTCATTAGGTTCATTTAAATTTAATGATAATTTAGATTCTATTAAATCGCCTGCTTTTTCAGCTATTTGTATAGTTCTCCAAGGTGTATTAAACGGTAAAGTTAATTTTGCTTTTCCACCTAATCTGTTAGAACCTACTAACTCACTTACCATATTTAAATTGGCAGGATCAATCTTTAAAGTCATGCCTGCGAAATTAGTTAAATCGGCTTCATGAAAACTCAAATATAAACCAGCATCAGTTTTCATTGTAACTGGAGTATTTACAGCATTTTCTGGAATATAGGTTGCCGCTAAATTTTCATGATTTCGCTTTGAAAGTGCATCAATTTCAGAGAATTTTGTTTCGTTGTATAAATGTTCATATATATCCCAATCCCCTGGAATCCACCAAACTTTATGGTCGCCTGTTAAATTGAATTCGGTATTTTCATCTGTAATTAAAACTTCTTTTAAATTTTCTTGTTCGGGAAATTCATATCTAAAACCAACACCATCGTTATATATTTTAAAATGAATATTGAGCTTTCTTTTAGCCTCCGTTTCTTCTTCTAAATTTAAAACTAGTTCATTATAATTATTTCTAACGGTAAGTTGTTCTCCCCAAGGCATATCCCAACTTTCATCAAAAACGGCAGTTGTAGCATTTACAATTCTAAAATTATCTTTTAAAGCTGGTAAATCTTTAAAATCAAAACTCATATATGAAGTATCAATAACAGTCTCATTTTTATGTTTAACCATATACATTGGTTGACCTTTTTCTGAAAGAGAAAATGCTACTGAAATATTAGTATTAGGTGAATTAACTGTGAAATTTGTTTCTGCTTTTTTGCATGCCGAAAAAAATAATAATCCTAAAAAAAATGTGGTGACTTGAAGTTTTCGTTTTCCCATAATTGGTAATTTAATCTTTATTTAATTGAAACAATAACTGCTTGGTATGGTTTCAATGTGATTTCATCGTTATCAATATTTAAAGTTTCGTAATTATTAATAAGGGTTTCATTAATATTATTTAGTTGTGATAATGTGATACTAGAATTATGATTTGTAAAATTTAAAAGCACTAGCATTTTCTTATCATCTAAAATTCTTGTGAATGCATAAATCTCTGGATGTTCAGCTTGTAATAATTGATAATCCCCATAAACAAGTACCTTATTATTATTTCTAAATTTAACCATGCTTCTAAAATGATTGAGTACACTTTTAGGGTCTTTGTCTTGTTGCTCAACATTTATTTCTTTGTAATTCTCATTAACTTTTTTCCAAGGCTTACCTATTGTAAATCCCGAATTAACAGAATCATTCCATTGCATCGGTGTACGTGCGTTTTCTCTTGAGCTATAATTGAGAACCTCCATAAACTCATCCATATCTGCATTTGCTGCTTGCGCCTTTTTAAATCTTCCTATAGCTTCTATATCAACATATTCTTCAATAGTAGGCATATCAATATTTGTCATACCTAATTCGTCTCCATAATATGTATAGGGTGTTCCACGCATACTCAATAGAAAAGTATTTAGCATCTGAGTTGAAACTGCTCTAAATTCTGGACTAGCATTTCCAAAGCGATTTACTAACCTTGCATTGTCATGATTGGATAAGAAAATAGCAATCCAACCTTTTTCAGCAAAAGATTTATCCCATCTTGTAAATACTTCTTTAAAATCAGCTAGTTTATAACCAACTGGAGTTCTAGACATATCAACATATTCAAAATGGTAGGCCGTTTGAAGTTCTTTACGGTCTTCATCAACTAAATCGTGAGCATCTTTCAATGTACTTCCAGAACCTTCTGCTACGGCAAATACATTATAAGGTTCTATAACTTCTTTATACATTTCCTTTAAATAATCATGTAATTGTGGTCTCATACCATACCACTTTATAAAATCTTTTTCATGACCCTCTGGCCATTCTGGAAATGTGATATCTTTACTGGCAAATTGAAAAGCATCCATTCTAAAGCCATCTACCCCTTTATCAGCCCAAAATTTCATGATATCATAAACTTCTTGACGCAATTTTGGGTTTTCCCAATTCAAATCTGGTTGCGCTTCTGCAAAGGTATGTAGATAATAAGAGTTTGTAGCTTGATTATAATCCCATGCTCCTTCAGGATCAAAAAGACTGTGCCTATATGGGGGTTTACCTTTTTCCGCTGGCCACCAGTGATAATAATTATAATATTTATTGTCTCTAGAACTACACGCTTGTTTAAACCACTCGTGTTGATTACTACTATGATTTACAACCACATCGAGTACAAACTTTATACCACGAGATTTTAAACCATCAAGCATTTCTTGAAAATCTTCCATGGTGCCGTAACGAGGATGAATGGCTCTGTAATCACTTACATCATAGCCATTATCAACCAATGGTGATTCAAAAAAAGGATTCATCCAAACCATGGTAACACCTAGACTCTCTATATAATCTAACTGCTCAATAACACCCCCAAAATCTCCAAATCCATCACCATTTGTATCTTTAAAACTTTGAGGGTAAATTTGATAGAGAACACCTTCTTTCCACCATGTTGAATTATCAGTAGTAGGTTCTGTTTGTGTTGTAGTTTTTTCTTTGCAACTATTCATAGATAGTAAGATTAATAATAATAAAATTATTTTTTTCATCTGTTTTTTTATTTAATCGGTTTTTATGAATCTCATTTGAATTGCCAACAAACTGATTCTTAACTACCAACTATTAAATAATTTTCATCCTATATTGTTAATCTTAAAATAGTTTTAAAGAAATAAAGAATATTACCAATTTCATCAATTATTAGTATAATTTAGAATTTATGAACTATAAAAACTAAATTTTTAATCGAAATCGTTTTCGAATTGACAAATAATTGAAGTATATTTTATTAAATATTGAATCTAAAAGCTAAAATTTGATAATAATGCAAGCCTAAAGATTCAATTTTTCAACAACGAAATGACCTAATTTTTTACCCTGATCTAAACCATTATCAATGGCAGCTCTGTAATGAATACCACCATAAAGTCTACTCAAAGCAGCTTCAGTTGAAGCATCATAAAAAGATTTGAAGTTTCTAACAGGTATTCCAAAAGGAATTTCTGTGTCATCTTCAAAATAAAAATTATCGCCAAAAATTTCTGTTAATACTACAGATGCAGCACCAGATACTACCGAGTGTCCACTTGTATATTCCGGGAAAGGTGGTGTTTGTAAAATAGGCAACCAATCTGGATCTAGATTTTGATTGATAACCGTTTCTGGTCTAATTAAATTACTTCTATATTTTTCATCCCAACAACTAATAAAAGCATCAGCAATAGCCATGGATGTTTTTGTATAAGCATTAACCGTTTCTTCAACATTTGCATTTGTTTTTCTTGAAGCTATTTTAGTAATACCTATCCAATGTGCACCTGGAGATATTTTTTTCGTTGCAAACATAAAGTGTCCTCTTGTTACAGAAACAAACGGATTACAATCCCAAAATTGAGCAATTTGAATTTCTTCAGATTTATCCCCTTTTTCTGTAATCTCTTTACTCACATTGTAAACTTCCATTAATTCCTCATAAAATTTAGAGTTTTTATCTAACGAGAATTCTGGATGTCTTACTGGTTTAAATTGTGAAGCTGAATCTAATAAAAAAGGCCTGATTTTACTCCAATGTGGTTCAATACCTTCCATGTAAGATGGTGGTGTTGGTTGCCATCGAGAAGGATCGTCTGTATCTACTGTAAATTTAGGCATTGTTCTGGTTTGGTTATAGTTATCTTTTTTCATCCAATCAATAATATAACTTACAACATTTAGAGCATATGCTTTAGTATCATTAAATTCATTTTCATTTACCAATTGCCATTCTTGATATAAACTATCTTGCAAAGTTTCTAATTTCTCTTCTGAAAAAATCAAAGACTTACTAACTTCCATATGTGCAATAATTGCTGCTAATTCAAGATTGATATTTTTTTCAATATCCATTTTTGGAATGGATTTAAGATGTTTTACAGTACCTACAAGTGACTTAAATTTTGAACTTTTCTGAGCTAAAATTTCATAAGCTGCAATATTTGGATATGCAAAAATTCGACTTGCTACTGGTGGGGAAAAAATATCATGTATTTGAATTTCCATAACCTTATCTACAGATGAATGAAATACTTCTGGAGATATTTCTATATGTACCTCAGGTTTACCACAACTTACTACTAAGCAAATTATAAATAAATAAATGCTATTTTTTAAATGTTTCATTACAGTTTTTATTCTAGTTTTTTAAATTTATTCTATATGACTTGTTGTTGTTTGTAATAACTAAATAGCTATTTTCTTTTAGCTTAATTATTTTTCTACCACTTATTTGTTTTGGTAGGTTTAAAGATTGATAGTCAAATACACCATCTTTATTAGATGTTAATACACCTCCTGAGTTTGATGAACTTTGTCCTAATTCTACAACAAACCCATTATAATTCCCTGTGAAAACAATTTTATTCCCATCAATTATAATATCTTCAATAGTACTAAGTTGTGCTTGTTTTGGGAGAGGCTGAGGTGTAAATGTGATGCCAGTATTTAAATATATCATCGATTGTAGCTCATAAATATATTTAGTTTCTAAAATTTCAGATTCTTCTTTTTGGATTAAATCAAAAACGTTCTCAACTTTTGAAAACACATTATAATTTAAAAACCTTTTTTTTAATGATGGTAATTGTTGTACAAGCTTATCTTTTGATGCAAAAGGAGCATATTTTCCAAAGTAATTGTAAAAAATGAGTTGATCTAATTGTTCATTTTTATCAAAATCATCTAAGTGAATTTTAACAGGTTTTTCAATTGAGGCTTTCCATTTAAAATTTAAGCCGGTATTTCCAGCAATAATATCTAAGTAACCATCATTATTTATATCGGTAATTTCAATATCATTCCACATACCATTGCTTTTATCTAAGCCAAATTTTTGCGTTTTATTATCAAATTTCCCATTAGAATTATATGACAAAACAGTTATTGGCATCCAATCTCCAGCTAAAATTAATTCAATCAGACCATCGCCATCTATATCTGCCCACTTACTATCTGTAATCATTCCGTATCTTTTTTGCTCAACAACTTCGAAATTATTTTCACCACGGTTTCGTAAAATATAACTAATAGGTGTTAATCCATAAGCTCCAGGAATAGACCTGTTGCCAATAAACAAATCATCAAAACCATCTTTATCAAAATCAAAAGTAGAGACTGACCCCCCATTAGTTTTTAATAAATTGGAATTTAATTTTGTAAAATTTGCTTTTCCATCATTAATATAAACTCTGTCTTCTAGCATAGGGTTGCCCTCTTGGTAGTCGTTACCCCCGCTTAATGCATAAATATCTAAATCGCCATCATTATCAATATCAAATGCTACAGCATCTACATCTTCAAACATTACATCTTTTTTAAAGGCAATTATATTTTTAGTTTTAAAGTTACCATCAACATTTTGTAAATAAAATACCGGTTCTTGATTTCTGGCACCCCCAATAAATAAGTCTTTTAACCCATCTGAATTAAAATCTTCAAAAACCACTGATGGTCCTTCTGTAGAGAGATTCTCAGGAATTAAAGATTCACGCTCATAATCTAAAAAGTTGTTTTCTTGATGTTGGTAATTAAACTCAACGACTTCTATATTTTGTAATTTGTTATCGTATGAATATTTTTTGGCATTTTCGTTATTAATCTCTACCTCAGAATTTATCTTGATATCTTGTTTTACTGTTTCAGTACCATTATTCCAAATAACTTTTAAAGAATCTACTTTATCTATATTATTTAATCCAAAATGTACTTTTCGTGTTGAACTTGATAAAAATCCTTTGACTGTAGTTTGCTCCTTATAATAAGATTTATCGCCAGAAAAGAGATATACTTTAGCTCCATTAGTATTAGTTAAACTGTTATTTTGAGATAAATTTATAGTAAGATAATTATTAGATGCAGTATTTTCTAAAAGTGTAGCTTTCTGATTTATATTATTTACTACAATATCTAAATCGCCATCATTATCTAAATCTGAGTAGGCTGCTCCGTTTGAGTAAGTACTTAAATTATCTTTTTCCAGCAGTTTCTTTTGAAAAGTTAAATTACCTTCATTTTTAAATAAAACATTTGGCAAATTAAGCATTGGCATGGTATTAATTAGCTTTTGCTCTAAGGTATCTTGCTCGGTTTCTGCATATTTAGCAAAATCCAAATTACTCAAATAGTTTATATAATCTAAATCGTTAGGTCTTTTATAAATTCCATTTGTAATGTAAATATCATTTAAACCATCATTATCATAATCCATAATTAATGGCGACCAACTCCAATCTGTTGCGTGAGTTTCAGACATTAAAGCAACATCCATAAAGTAGTTTCCTTTATTTATTTGTAAATGATTGCGTGCATATTGTTGTTGAAATCCAAATGACTTTTTTATTTTATCTACTTTATCAGTATCCTCACCTCCAGATTTAAGAAAAATTTCTGCTTTATTAGGCATCATATCTAGGGTGATTATATCCAATTTTTCATCATTATTAATATCTGCAACATCAACACCCATAGTAAACCTTGAAGTATGATTAAAATAAGCATCACTTAACTCCGTAAATGTTTTATCGCCGTTATTGATGTATAAGTAATCATTCTCATGGAAATCGTTACCTACATAAATATCAATAAACCCATCATTATTAATATCAGATGTTGCTATAGCAAGCCCATAACCTAAGGCACTATTGTAAATTTTGGATGCTTCTGTAACATCAATAAATTTTGTTGTACCATTTTCTGTGATATTTTCATAAAAAACATCTCCTGCAAGAGAATCTGGTTTTAACCTTAAATTAGTGTTTCCGTATGAATATGGTGTATGAACAGAATGGTTTAATAAATACATATCTACATCTCCATCATTATCATAATCAAAAAAAGAAGCCTGAGTTGATAATCCAGAAAAATTCAAACCGTAGGCCTCAGATTGCTCTTTAAATGTATTATCGCCATTGTTAATATATAATTCATTATGAGCCTTTAAGCTTTTATAATTACCTACTTTACATACATAAATATCTATAAAACCGTCATTATTAACATCGGACATGGTTACACCTGTAGACCATGTTGACTCTTGACTAATACCTGATGTTAAAGAGATATCTTTAAATTTTAAATCTCCCAAATTAAGATATAATTTATCTGGTTTTTGGTTTGCAGTCAGATAAATATCATCCAAACCATCATTATTTATATCTCCCATAGCAACGCCACCACCATTGTAATAATAGAGATATTCAATAATATTTAAATCGCCTGTATCTACTAAATCATTTGAAAAATCAATTGCCGAAACTTTTGAATCAATTGTATTAAAAGCAGCAATATCGGTAGTAACATCTTCAACTGAAGTGTTATCCTCTTTTTTGGTACAACCTAAAATTAATATAAAAATAAAGACTATTTTCTTTGTCATATTAGTAATTATAAACCTCTAACGAGTCGTTATTTTTAGTTATTAAAATTTTATTATTTATTATTTTAATATCTCTTATTTGTCCGTTTATCTTCAAGCCTTTACCTGTTTTATGATATTTAAAATTATTCCCTCCAAGATTTTCAAGGTAGTTTCCATAAGACGCATCATATCTTCCAAACTCAGGCATAACACCATTTAAATTACCTCCTAGAAGAATATCTTGATCGCCATCATTATCAAAATCGTGGGTTGAAATAGCATAAATTGGAGAAAATTGGGTTTCAAAAGGCAAGCTTTTTACGTCAAAATTAAAATCGCCTTTATTAATAAGAATTATTGAATTTAAGGTATTAGCCTCTAAAACGATACTACTATCTAATTGCTCTTTAGTAAAAATATCTGTGATTGAAGCATCTTTAAACGATTCATAATCTGGATATTTCTTACTTAAATATTTTAATTGATCTACTAAATTATGTCTTAATGCATAAGGGTAATGTTTTCCATTTTCTGAAGTGAAAGTTAGTATTGGGTCTGAAAAACTATTTCCGTCAAAATCATTTGTAAATAGTTTTATTGGTTTTTCAACGCTTGCTTTAAACCTACTATTTAAGCCATGATTACCCAAAATTAAATCCATATCACCATCATTATCTAAATCGCTTTGCTGTATGGTATTCCACCATCCTTTCAAATTAGCTAACTGATTATTTTTAGATTCAGTAAAAACACCGTTATTATTTACAAAGACTTTAACACCCATAAATTCTCCAACAACTACTAAATCTTTAAAATTATCATTATTAATATCTGTAAAAATAGCATCAGTAATCATTCCTAATTCTTTAAATTTTGGAGCGATTTGATTGGAATTTTCATTAAAATTTCCCTTACCATCATTTATCAAAAGATAACCAGAGCCTGATGTTCCATAAGCATTTGGAATCATTCTTTCACCAATAAAAATATCTAAATCGTTATCATTATCGATGTCTGTAATCGCTACAGTACTACTGCTATGATAACCAGATTTTGTTGGCAAAATCTGAGGTGATACTGTAAAATTACCATTACCATCATTAAAATATAACTTATCTAAATAATTTGGGCTAAACTTTGAAAACTCAACACCTCCACTACAAACATACAAATCTAAATCACCGTCATTATCTGCATCAAAAAACACATTTTCTGCATCTTCAGAAGCCTTGTTTTTATCAAAAACTGAAGTATTACTTTCTGTAAATCGATTATTTTTTTGCAAAAATAATTTGGCTGAAACACCTTTTGATCCTCCAATAAAAACATCTGTTTCACCATCACCATTTACATCACCTAGAGCCATTTTTGGACCTTCGCTACTGCGCATAAAAGGTAATAACCGTTCAATATTAAAATCGCTATAATTATTCTCTTTATGCACAAAATCTAAAAAATCCTCGTTTTTAGTAAAAATATCAGAATCAATTTCATTATTAACTAGCCGTTGTTGCGTTTCTATAGTGGCATCTTTCTCAAATAAGGTTATGGTTTTATTAGCTTCTAAACTTGATAACTTTGATACTTTGCCAGAAGGCCATGTAACTGATAATGTTAAACTATCTGTATCTTTAAATCCAAAGTTAGCTCTATTATCCATAGATGACTGAAAACCTCTAACAGGTTGTTGCTCTAAAAAATAGGTATTTGATTTGTTAGTCAATTTAAGTTTAGCGCCGATTCCATCTGCATTTAATCCCTCACCTTTTAGTATTACTTTTAAATAATGAGAATTTTTATCTTTTAAATTATTTTGATAAACAAATAATGGCATATTTACATTATTAACAATCAAATCTAAATCGCCATCATTATCTAAATCCCCATAAGCAGAACCATTTGAAAAGCCTTCCGTATTTAAACCATTTTCTTCACGCTTAAATTCTAAACTACCTTTATTAATATAAGCATGGTTTTTAACCTTATTTGAAGGAATGATATCAATTAATTTTTTATAATCTACTTTATTATTTGACACTAAAGCCTGTAAGACTTCTTCATTTGATATGTATTTTAAATAATCTTGATTGGTTAAATCTTTGTAAATACCGTTAGCAATAAAAAGATCTTTAAACCCATCATTATTCATATCAAAAAACAAGGCTCCCCAACTCCAATCGGATGCTTCAACACCACTAAAACGCCCTACTTCGCTGAAGGTTAAATTACTATTGTTTAGTTGTAACATGTTTCGAGTAAACTGATGATAGTAATCGTTTTTTAAGTTATATTGATATTTATTCCAATCTTCAAAAGTGGTTACTGTTTTTAGTCTATCATATTCGCTAGGTAACATTTCTGTTACAAAAATATCGTTGTATCCATCATTATTAATATCTGCAGCATCGGCACCCATAGATGCGCCACTAATAGAATTTAATGACGATGTTAAGCACTCTTTAAACGTACCATTTTGATTATTTATATATAGATAATCTCTTTCAAAAAAATCATTAGAAACATAAATATCTTGCCAACCATCATTATTCATATCGCCCACGGTAACACCTAAACCAAAACCAATAATACTTCCGTAGATACCTGCTTTTTCGCTAACATCAATAAATTTACCATCTCTGTTTTCAAATAATTTATCACCTCCTAAAACGTCTCTTTTTGGGCGCTCATTTTTTGTTAAATTAAAACTACCAATAGCTTGATACGAATTATTTAGAAGATATACATCTAAATCGCCATCATTGTCATAATCAAAAAAAGAGGCATGGGTTGAAAAGCCCTTATCATCTAATCCTAATTCAGAAGCTTTATCTGTAAAGGTTAAATCGCCATTATTAATAAAAAATTCATTTTGCTTGTTATCACCTTTTACATCACCAGAATTACAAACATAAATATCTAAATAGCCATCTGCATTTATATCAACCATTGAAACACCTGTAGACCAAGCTTTTGTACCACCAACTAGTGCTTTTTCAGTAATATCTTCAAACTTAAAATTTCCTTTATTTAAGTAAAGTTTATTCTGATTTAAATTTGAAGTTAAATATACATCTTGTAGTCCATCATTATTGATATCGCCTATGGCAACACCACCGCCATTATAAAAATTTCGGTATTTATAAACGTTAAAATCATCGGTGGAGGTTAAATCATTTTTAAAATCAATTCCTGTTATTTCTGAGGATAGTAACTCAAATTGAGGTTTTACTTCAATAACCGTGTCTTCTTTTTTACTGCAAGAAAAGAGTATTATTAAAACACAAAATATATAAGTATGTTTTATCATTTTTTACTTATTCAAATTATTATACTTATATGATAGATCTTCAATAAGCACAGAAACTTCAACTTCTGACTCAATAGATAATTGAATTTGTCTATTACCATCTACCTTTACTAAAACATCTTTAACTTTCATAAAATCGTTTCCAGGATACCATTTCATTAAGGTATCTTGTATTTTTGGCAATAATTTATCTGATTGTAATTCTTTATTCCATGGCGCCCAAGCTACATAAGAAAATTTAACATCTATAGCTTTTATGATGTCTTTTGAGTTGAATTTAGCATAAAACAACATGCGCATTGTTTCAGTTGTATTTGTAGAATCTTTAGGATACAAAAAACTTTGAACATAGCTATTATTAGGTCCATGAGTTAAAATTCTTTTTTTGTTTAACTCCCAACAAGTTTCAAAAAAATGACTTTTTGTTTGTCCGAATTTTAAATTATAAAATACTGAGTCATTCTTTACACCACTAGCCAACTCCTTTTTAACAAGTTTTGTATAGTCTGATTGACATGAGTAAACTAATATAATTGAAGAAAAAAGTAATATCTTATTTAGATAATTTAATTTCATAAAATTTTAATCTATCGTTATTAATTGTAGTTAACAAATAATTTTTACCGTTTAACTTATTTAAGTTAAAATCTCTTATTTGACCTTTTATATGTAATGGTAAAACTTTACCAAATATTTTCCCTTTATCTCCATATAGCAACCAACCTTCTGAAGCGTCCTGTATTCCAAATTGAGGCTTAATTAAATACTGATTACCTCCAAAAAACATATCCAAGTAACCATCATTATTAATATCTAAAACTTCAATAGCTTCGACGTTTGAATATTGTATTTCATTTGGTAAATTATTAGCTATAAAGTTATTATTTTTATTAATAAATAAGGTTGAATTAATCATTTTAACATCTAAAATTGTTGCTTTATCAAGCTGCTCATTATTGAAAATAGTTTTCATACTGGCATTGGCATAATCCTTATAAAAAAGTAACTTTTGTTTTAAACTAGCTATTTGAGAAATTAACTCATCTCTATCCAAAATAGGATAATAATCCCCCCCCTTTTTATGACAGATAATTTGCTCAACAGTACCATTATTATCAAAATCTGAGACGTACATTCTAGTATCATTTTTAAAGAATGAATTCCCTCCTTTATTACCAGCTATAATATCTGGTAAACCATCATTATTTATATCACTTACTTTAATTGTTTTCCAAAAACCAGATGTTTCACTTAATCCAAAATCTGCTGTTTTATTTGATAAAACACCTTTGTTATTTATAAAAACAGAAATAGGCATCCACTCACCAACAACTACTAAATCTTTTAAGCCATCATTATTTAAATCTACCCATTCTGAATCCGTAATTAATCCAATATTTTTTAATGAATTGGGATTAGTAGTTTCAAAATTATTATTACCATTGTTAATTAATATATAACCAGAAGTTGGTATACCATAAGTTTCAACTTTAAAGCGTTCTCCAATAAAAATATCATTATCCCCGTCTTTATCAAAATCATATACTGAAATAGTGGATGTACTAATTGGTACTTCAAATTTCAAAGATTTTAAACTTAAAGTGAAGTTTTGATTGCCATCGTTAATATATAATCTATCATTTAATGAAAAATCGAATTTTGAAAATGATTTTCCGCCACTACAAACATATAAATCTAAATCACCATCATTATCGCTATCAAAAAAAGCAGCATCGGTATCCTCAGATTTAGCATTAAATTTAAAAGGTTCTGTTATTTCTTCAAAATAACCATCTTTTTTAGAAATAAACAAAGCTCCTGTTTGCCCTTTTGCACCTCCAATATAAAAATCATTAATCCCGTCATTATTTATATCAGCACTTGTAATATTAGGCCCTTCGTTATTAAACATTTCGGGTAATAATTGTTCCATATTAAAATCTACTGAATTATTTTCTTTGTGAATAAATTGAAAAAAATCATCAGTTCCAATTAGTGGATTTTCAAAATTATAGATATTATTATTTGGAGCTAAATCACCTATATCTGGTTGTTTAAAGGTATAAGTTTGATTAGTTTTTAAGCTTTCATGTTTATTTTTTTGTCCATTTGGCCAAGTAATAATTAAGCTATCTATTACATGACTACTGTTGGTACCAAATAATAAATTAGGTGATATAGAACTTTGAAAACCTCTTGACGGAAAATTTTCTAAAACCCCATATTGTTTTCCATTATAAAATATTTCTGCCTTTGCACCAATGGCATAAGTGTTTTTACCTCCACTAATCAACTTTACGGTTATACTTTTATAATTGGTAGAATCTGAAGTGTTTTCATAAATAAATGAAGGCATATTTACATTATTAACTACTAAATCTAAATCACCATCATTATCAATATCCCCATATGCACTTCCATTACTAAAACTTGGTTTATCTAAACCCCAAGCTGATGTTTGGTCTGTAAAATCAAAATGACCTTCATTTTTAAATACTGCATTTGGCAATGCTTGCGAAGGCATCAAGTCTATAAGTTTATTCATGACTTCTTTATCAGTCTTTATCATGTCTCTAATCTTATCCTCATTAGCCATGTATGTTAAATAATCTCTGTCTAACAAATCTTTATATATGCCATTACTTATAAAAATATCTTTTAAACCGTCATTATCGGCATCAAACATTAATGATGCCCAACTCCATTCTGAGGCTGCTACGTTTGAATATCGACTAACTTCTAGAAACGAATTGTTTCCCATATTTCTATGAAGTGTATTTCTAGAAAATTGATGGTGATAGCCATTTTTATTGGCCATTTCATGTTTATTCCATGATTCAAACAATGTTTTTGTACGTTGTCTCTCAATTGTTTTTGGTAACATTTCAGTTACCATAATATCTGTTCTGGAATCGTTATCCAAATCGGCAGCATCAGCTCCCATAGAACCCATAGAAATAGAACCAAATTGGTTTACTAAATCTTCCTTAAAAGTGCCGTCTTGGTTATTAATATATAAATAATCTCTTTCAAAGAAATCATTTGAAATAAAAATATCAGGCCAAGTATCATTATTATAATCGCTAACTGAAATACCTAAACCAAAACCAATAGCACTAGAATATATATTGGCTTCATCAGTTACATCTACAAAATAATTATTATCATTTCTTAATAACTTGTTGCCATTATTAGTTGGTTTATTTCTTTGATCTTTTATAAAATCATAATTACCAACAGCTTTAATAGAGTTACTTAACAAGTAACAGTCTAAATCACCATCCTTATCATAATCAAAAAAATTAGCTTGAACCGCAAGTCCTACCAAATCTAATCCATATTCTTTGGATTGTTCTGTAAAAGTTAAATCACCGTTATTTATAAATAATTCATTGTGTCTGTTCGCATTATCACTAGGTGGTCCTGCTTTACAAACATAAATATCTAAAAACCCATCATAATTTATATCAATAAAAGTAACACCAGATGACCAAACATTTTCACATCCAACACCTGCATTTTTAGTAATATTTTCAAATTTCCAATTGCCTTTATTTAAATATAATTCATTGTCAACCAAATTACCTGAAAAGTAAATGTCTAATAACCCATCATTATTAATGTCACCCAAAGCAACGCCACCACCATTATAAAAATTTCTATAGGTATAGGGATTTAAAACTTCAGTATAATTTAAAGTATTCTCAAAAGTGATTCTAGTAGAACTATTTTTTAATATAAATAAGTTTGAATTCTTTTTTTCAGAAATACAGGATATAAACAAACAACTTGAAATAAAAATGATTAACAAGTTTTTCATCAGTGGTTATAATTAGTTTAAGTGAAGTAAGAGTAGTAAAATAAATAAAAATCTCAGACTATTATTACTATTTTAAAAATAGAAAACTAAGTTTAAAAAAAGGGATACTTTATAAAAGTACCCCTTTTTTTTCAAATAATACTTAAAAATTAATACTAGTAACCAGGATTTTGTGTTAAAGTTCCTGCACTTGCATCAAGTTGTTCTTGTGGTATTGGAAACACATTTTTAGTAGCAGCAGAAGCAGGTTTTTCCCACCAAGCGTCATTAAATCTACCAAAACGGATTAAATCTTGACGACGTGTTACTTCCATAAACATTTCTCTACCTCTTTCAGCTAAAAACGAATCAGCAGTTAAAGATGCTAAAGCAGAAACACCTGCTCTTGCTCTAATCGTATTAACATCAGTTAAAGCTAAGGACCAATCTCCTGCATTTCTTGCGTCAGCTTCAGCACGGATTAAATGTAAATCACCTAATCTAATGATAGGGTAATCATTATCCATATTATCTCTTTGACCTTGACGGAAACTAAATTTACCCATACGAGCACCACCTTTTCTAGATGCATTAGGCTCTAACTCGTTTATATCTACAGAATAATTTAATTCTATCTCATCAATTGGAGCAGCATAATCTAAAATTACAGAACCTTCATAATCAGCTTGAGCACCAACTATAAAATTAGCAGTTTTACGTTTATCACCAGCTTCGTAAGAATTATAAAATTCTTCTAAAGCTGAGTAACCGTTCCAAGGTTGGTTTTGAATATTCCAAGTGAATTGACTAGAATAATGTAACGTCATTTGAGCAAAATTCATATTTCCACCAGTAACATTATCGTAAGCTATAGACCAAATAATTTCAGGGTTATTTTGATTATTAGGCGCAAATACTGCAGCGTAACCTTCTAATTCATCAGGATCAGTAGCAACACTAGGTCTTCTTCCTTCATTAGGCACAGTACATCCATCAGCACATAATGTATAACCACCATTGTTTATAACATAGTCAGCAGCAGCAGAGGCTTCAGCCCATCTTGGTATTCCAGTATAAACTTGAGCATTTAAATATAATTTAGCAATTAAACCCAATGCTGCAAATTGATTGATTCTGTACTGAGTTTTTGCTGTTGCAAGTGGACTTGCATCTAAATTCATTGTAGGGCTTATTGAAGCTACACCTAAAGCAGCTAATAATTCGCTTTCAACAAAATTAAAAACTTGTTCTCTTGTTGATTGTGGTGCATCTACTCCTGGAGTTGTAACAATTTTTACTCTACCATATAAATCTAATAAACGGTAGTAAAAGAAAGCACGTAAAGCTCTTACTTGAGCTGTTTGGTTAGCATCTAAAGTTCCACCAGCTAATGCTGTATTACAAGCACCAATCGCTGAATATTGTTGAACCCAAGTTCCATTTACAGGACCATTAGTAGGACCGTAAGTATGTCTGTGCATATCAATCCAGATACCACCATCAAACCAGTCACCGCCTTTTTGTGTTACAGCGGCTTCATCAGATGAAACTGTTTGAACAGAAAAGTATCCACCATGATTAGCAGAACCAGCCTCTCTTAATTGGTTGTAAGCAGAAGCTACAGCATCAGCTGGTCCAGCACCACCTCCATCAAAATTAGCAAATGCAGGTTCTTCCCCATTAAAAGGAGAACTAACTTCACCTACTAGAACTTCATCTAAGTCTGTACAGGCACCAGCTAACACTACTGCACTGCACGTAAAAAATAATTTAAAAATGTTTTTCATAGTTTTTTTTTTAAAAATTAACATTTACACCAAACGTTATAGTTCGAGATTGAAAATAGTTATATCTTCTATCTATACCTGGTATTAATGGATTAGCATTAGTACCTAAGAAACCACCATTATCAACTGAACCTCTATCAGCTAGAGCTGGTTCTGGATCTGCTCCTGTATAGTTTGTTATTGTAAATAAGTTTTGAGCACTTAATGATACTCTTAAACTCTTAATATATTTATTATCATCAGCAATATCAAAATTATAACCTACTGATATGTTGTCTAGCTTAATAAAGTCGGCTTTTTCAACATATAATGAGCTAAATTTAGCATTTGTAATATCAGCATTTGCTAACTCTGTGTTGATGAAATTATAAGATCCTTGAGAACCTACTCTTGGCTCATAAAATACTCTAAAGTTATTTACTAAACTGTGTCCAAATGCACCTCTAAAAAATGCATTAACATCCCAGTTTTTGTAAGTTAAAGTATGAGACCATCCTAACTCAAAATCAGGAATACCTTTACCTACTTCAGTTAAATCTCCATCTATTACACCATCACCGTCTGCATCAATAGCATTACCTACTACTTGTCCAGATTGGATAGTACCATCGCCATTGACATCCACAAAATTTTGACTTCCATCAGTAATTGTTCCATCCCAAACAGGTGCATAAATTAAACCAATTTCTTGACCAGGAGCAACTAAGATTACATTCGTATCATTTTGACCAGGAGCACCTAAATTACCATTTAAAGTAGTAGTAGCGAAAGAATCTAAAGTAGTTTTATAGCTAGAGAAAACGATACCACTGTTGTAAGTTAAATCTTCAGTTTTAATAATATCATAATTTAAAGCTAACTCAATACCATTTGTAGATAAATCTCCACCATTTTCAACACGTCTACCTGTAGGAAAAACAGCTGCATCAACAGCTCTATCTATAATAAAATCAGATACTTTACGAGTATATAAATCTAAAGTAGCAGATAAGCGTCCTGAGTTAAATTCAATACCAAAGTTGGTTTCAGCTTTTTCTTCCCATTTTAAATCTGGGTTAGCATCGGTTACTTGATTCGTACTTAATAAATCACCTGTTGGTTCAAATCTAGCATTTGCTAAACCATATTGCCCAGGTAAAGAACCTGTAACACCGTAACCTAAACGTACTTTAAATAAATCCACGTTATCAAGACCTAAATATTTATTTAAGTCTACACCTAAACCAAATGCAGGAAACGTACCCCATTTGTTATTTTCTCCTAATTTAGTAGAACCTTCTCTACGGATAGAAGCGTTAATATAAATAGCATCATCAATAGTAGCATTAGCTCTAGCAAAGAATGCAATAATTCTTTGTTCAGGAGATCTGTTACTACTTAGCTCAATTTGTCCAGCATTAATGCGATCTTGAGACCACTCTAAAGCATCTATGTAAGCTAAATCATCATTTGGAAAATCTCCAGCAGATAAGAAATAATCATTAAAAGTTTCTTCTTGCCAAGAATAACCACCAGTGAATTTTAAATTTAATTTTTCTGAAGCATCTACATTAAAATCTGCAAACATTTCAAATAATTGAAATTCGTCAGCTCTAGTATAAAGTCTTGCTAAACCTTTACGCAATGGACTTGTAGCATTACCTCTAAATAAAGAAGTAGTTCTGTAGTACTCACTGTTAGTTAATTTTCTTGATTGCTCAGAATATAAAGCAGATACACTAAGATTATCACTAACAGAATACTTTAAGTTTGCACCATAAGTAAATTCGTTACGACTACCATTATTGGTATTTTGATTTATGATTGATACTGGGTTGAAACTATCAAATAAACCTAAAGTTTCAAAATAACCATTATACGGATCACCATTATATGGATAAGGAGAATCAACACCTAAAACAGGTGCAGTTGGATTATATAGAACTGCGTAACGTAATGCCTCATTGAAACCAAATTGAGATTCTCTTTTTGTATAAGAAGCATTGAAATCAATTTTCAATTTGTCGTTCAAAATCTTTGTAGATGCTTGAAGCCTTGTGTTAAATTGATTAAATCCTGATTTATCTAGGATACCTTGAGCATCTCTAAAGTTAGTTGAAACCCTGAAATTAGTATCATCATAACCACCAGTAATAGCAACGTTATGAATGCTAGTTACTGCGTTTCTTGTTACTAAATCTATCCAATCTGTTCTACTACCTAAATCAGTACCACCTGCAGCAGCAAACTCATCACCAGTCATATTATCAACTTGTCTAGCAATAGAAGCAGAAGCAACTGACCCATTGTAAGAAACAGATGTTGTACCAGCTTTACCACTTTTTGTAGTAACGATGATAACACCACTAGATCCACGAGAACCATAAATTGCAGCAGCAGAACCATCTTTAAGCACTGTCATACTTTCAATATCTGCAGGATCAATGTTATTTAAAGAAGCTCCAATAATACCATCGATTACAATTAACGGTTGTGAATTTGCACCTACTGTAGAAATACCTCTTAAACGAATAACAGCATCCTCATTTGGATTACCACCTTTGTTGTAGATACTCAAACCTGCAACTTTACCTTGTAATAATTCGGAAGGGTTATTAATTGTACCTCTGTTAAACTCTTCTTCACCTACTTTAGTAACTGCAGAAGTAATCTCTTTTTTTGTGGTACTACCGTAACCTACTACTACAACTTCATCAAGTTGAGCAGCATCTTCTTGTAACGTAACATTAAGGGTAGAACCTGAGACAACAGCCTCTTGAGTTAAATAACCAATAAAAGAGAACACAAGTGTAGCTCCATTGTCAGCGTTAATTTTAAACTCTCCGTCGAAATTAGTAACAGTTCCGGTAGTTGTACCTTTTACTATTACGTTAACTCCTGGTAATGGGCCTGAAGCATCAGAAACAACTCCTGAAACTGTTTGCGCATAAATAAAGCTTCCAAGTAGCAACGCTAGCGGAAGCAAAAGTTTTTTTAGTAATTTGTTTTTCATATTGAGTTTAGTTAATAATTAAATAGTTAATAAAACAACACTTAAAAGGTAGTGTTAAAATGCTGTTAATTAAAAAGCGAATTTTGCATTTTATAAGGGTATTTAAAAGAAAAAAATGAAAAATATTGCATTTTTAAACCGAAAACGTTTTCGGTAATTATGAGTTTGATAAAAATATAGGTTTGAAATTCATTTTAAATAAAAAAATAAGCTCAAATTTCAATATAAAGCAAAATTATGGTAATAATTTATTATATCCAAAATATAAATGATTAAAATAGAGCTTAAAACATGAATTTTCTATAAAATTAATTAAATTTATAGTATAATAATACAATAATTTTTACATTATCACAAAAAAAATAAACTAAAAATTAAGAATATGATAAAATTAGATTTTTATAAATTTTATTTTTTTAGCACTAAACTTTTACCCTAATTTTACTTACATTTAATAATTAACTAACTAAATAACCAACAAATTAAATATGTCTAAAGTTACTTTAAAAGTTATAGCTAAAACATTAGGTATTTCAACTTCTACTGTATCTAAAGCATTAAAAAATTATTCAGATATTAATGAGGAAACTAAAACTAAAGTTCAAGAATTAGCTAAAAAACTTAATTATACACCAAACTCATTTGCTGTAAGCTTGAGAATGAAAGAATCTAAAACTATTGGGGTTATAATTCCCACTATGGTTCATCATTTTTTCTCAAATGTAATCGAAGGTATTTTAAAAGAGGCAGAAAGAAACAATTACATGATTTTTTTAATGCAATCCAACGAAGATTTTGAACTTGAAAAAAAACAAATTGATTTATTACTAAGCAAAGGTGTCGATGGTGTTATCATGTCTTTATCAAATAAAACCAGAGATTTTAGTCACTTACAAAAAGTAATTGATAGTAATGTCCCTTTAATTCTGTTTGATAAAATTGCAAAAACAATAAATTGCTCTAAAGTATTAATTGACGACAGAAAAGCAGCCTATGATGCTGTTACCCACCTCATAAATAAAGGATACAAAAGAATCGCACATTTTAGAGGCGATTTAAATCCGCAAAATTCTATTGATCGTTTTTTAGGATATAAAAAAGCATTGTTAGATCACAATATTGAATTTGATCCAACCCTAGTTTATATATGTGATAATAATTCAGATTTTTCAGATGGTTTTAATAGTGCTGAAAAACTTATTAATGACCATGGTAAAAATGTTGATGGGCTTTTTACTGTAAATGATCTTATTGCTATTGGTGCTCTTGACTATTTCAATAAAAACAATATTAAAGTACCAGAACAGATAGCAATATTTGGGTTTAGTAATTGGTTTATGACAAAAATTACTAACCCAAGCTTATCTTCAATTGATCAAAATGCTTTGAAAATGGGTGAGAAATCAACTGAAATTTTAATTAAAGAAATAGATTATAAACACAAAGGCATTGCTTATGAGTATCAAAAAATAATACTTGATACTGAATTAATAATCAGAAATTCTTGTTAAGATCATTTAAGATTCGTGTTTTTATTTACTTATTTGAAATCAAATTCCTGAATTTTTAAGTTTTCAATTTTAAAGGTTTTGTCATCTGAAATGATATTAAATTTTTCCATTGGCCCATTTGGAAAAAACAATTCACTCATAACAACCTCTCCATCATTATAAAAAACTTCAACAGATGTTTTGTCTAAAAGAATTTTAACTTTTAATTGATTTAAGGTTTTAAGAGCTCTTGCTTTAGAAATATTTGATACAAACTTTTCGGAAAAATTTACTTTACCAGATTTTTTTCTGTTAATAAAAAATTCATTTTTCAAATTGTCTAAACCGATACTTAATGAATCTCCAAGTTTGTTATAAATTAAAAAATTATAAATATTATGTTTCAAATCAGAAAGTTCAAATTCTATATTTGTTTTAGTCATACCAATGATAGAATTATTTAGTTCAAAATTTATTTGATTGTTACTCAATGAATCTTTAACTAAACTTTTTTCAACAAAATGATAAAGCTCCTCAACTGGCAAACTTTTTAAATGGTATGTATTGTTATGTTTTTTGAGACTAAGTTCTCTTGGAACTGTCATAGAACTTCGCCATTTAAATGTTGGAACATCTCTTGCATAATCCCAATTAGACATCCAGCCAATAAATAATTTTCTACCATCAGTTTCTGCAATGTTAGACCAAGTTACCCCTGCATAATTATCACGACCATAATCTAGCCATAGTGCATTTTGATTACTTAATTGATTTGAAAAATCTTTATCAAGCGTAAACGTACTACCATCAAAATCACCTATAAAATATTGTGTAGCACTCCCACCATTTGGAGCACCTGGATTAATACTTACTAGCAGAACCCAATTAGTTTTATCTGAACCTTCAATTTTAATTGGAAATAAATCAGGACATTCCCAAATACCACCATGAGCACCTATATTCTCTCCAAATTCGGATTCAAATTTCCAATCTTTTAAATTTAATGAACTATAAAACATTAATTTATTTCCAGCAGCTAAAGACATTATCCATTTATCATTTGAGTTATCCCATATCACTTTTGGATCTCTAAAATCTTTAATACCTGGGTTTGAAATTATTGGATTTTTATCATATTTAATCCATGTCATGCCTTCATCTAAAGAAAAAGCAATTCCTTGGGTTTGAAAATCAATTTCACCTGCTTTTTCACCTTCCATATTGTGGTATGTATAAATAGCTACAATTGGAGAGACACCATCTTTTCCAAAACCAGAGATATTATCTTTGTCTACAACAGCACTGCCAGAAAATATGAGACCCAAATCATCTGGATAAAGTGCAATTGGTTGTTCCTCCCAAGTAATCAAGTTTTCACTTATAGCATGACCCCAATGCATAGGTCCCCATACATTTCCGTCTGGATAATATTGAAAGTATAAATGATATTTACCATTTAGATAAAACATCCCATTAGGGTCGTTCATCCAATTTGCTTTTGGTGTAAAATGGAAATTTGGTCTATATAAAGTTTCTTCTACAGAATTTTCAATTAAAGCTGTTATTTCGTGTTCAGATACTTTGGAATTTTTTTTACAACTAAAAACGAGAATGAAAATTAGGTTAAAAAAAATAATATTGAAAAAACGAAATTTCCTATTTTTCATCTCTAACTAATTTTTTACTTAATTCTTCAAGTGAAATACCTTTAGTTTCTGGCATTATAAAAATGACAAATAATAATTGAAAAAGCATCATAATTGCAAATACCATAAACACAACTCCTGCACCAATACTAGAAAAAAGCACAGGAACTAGTGAGGGTATAATGGCTGCTAAAACCCAATGAGTAGAAGTTCCAAAAGACTGACCACTTGCCCTTAAATGATTTGGGAAAATTTCTGAAATATAAACCCAAATTATAGCACCTTGCCCAATAGCATGAGAGGCAATAAACATAAATAAAAAAATAGGTACAGCTAACCCTTCCCAATTTAAAAAAAATGCCATTGAAACCAAACTTAACGAAATGATATAACCAATTGAACCCAAATACATTAATATTTTTCTTCCTAGTCTGTCTATTAAGAAAACACCTAATAAAGTAAATAATAAATTTGTTACACCAATACCTATACTACTTAATAAGGCCGTACTTTCTCCTAAACCAGCTTCTTCAAAAATTCTTGGCGCATAATACAAAAAAGCATTAATTCCTGAGAATTGATTAAACATGGCTACTAAAAAAGCTAACATAAGCGGGAATCGGTATTTTTTCATAAAAATATTTTCCCCAGATAAATGACTTTCACTTTCCGCTTTTATTTCTTGCATTAATTTTTCTGCATCGCCATTAGGATTAATAAGCTTAAGAACTTCCTTTGCCTCTTCATTTCTATGTTTTGAAATTAACCAACGGGGACTTTTTGGAACTGTAAAAATAAGTACGGTGTAAATTAAAGCAGGAAAAGCTTCCACACCTATCATCCAGCGCCATGCATTTTCACCAACATTCCTTAATAAATAATTAGATAAAAAAGCAATTAAAATTCCGAAAACGATATTAAACTGGTAAAGCGCTACTAATCGACCCCTATCCTTAGCTGGAGAAATTTCAGAAACATATGCAGGTGCTGCTATAGTTGAAGCACCAACACCAATACCACCTAAAAATCTAAAAAAGGCAAATGTATATGGATCATTAACTAATGCAGAACCAACTGCAGAAATAAAATAAAATAATCCAATCCATATTAATGTTTTCTTTCTTCCCAATCTATTGGTTGGCATACCTCCAAACAAAGCACCAAAAACAGTACCCCATAATGCCATTGCCATAACTACAGAGCCATGAAAAGCATTAGAAGAACCCCAGAGAGCCTGCAATTTCTTATCTGCCCCAGAAATAACTACGGTATCAAATCCGAAAAGAAAGCCTGCTAATGCGGCAGTAATAGACCAGATTAAAATTTTATTATTCATATATTAATTTACTTGGTTTAAATTGGTGAAGTAAAATAATCAATCTTCAAAATTAAATATTATACATTAGTCTTTAATTTATAATTTAAACTTCGAAATCGTTTTCGTTGAGTATTAATTTTAAAATCTTCCTAAAATTATTAGTAATTAAATTACTCAAAACTCATGAATAATAAAATGATTTAAAAAAGTTAAAGTTTTTAAATTAATTACAATAATTATATGATTTGATAAATTAAACTGAAAATTATAATTAATAAAAAATTAGTCTAATAAAAATTAAATATGAGGTTTTTTTTAAACTAAAAAGTCCATATAAATTTAAATCTATATGGACTTTTTTGTGATTTTTTTTTAAAGTTTTAACTAACCTTTTGTTTTTCTTTCATTCTTTCCAAAAGCATTAATTCTCGTTGGATTTCTTCTTTTCTTTTATTGAATGCTGATACTCTTAAATCAATGATTTCTTGATTTTTTATACGTCTTTGACGTCTTAATTCTTCTTTTTCTAATTGTTTCTTCTCTTCATTTTTCTGAGCTATTTTTTCTCTAACTACAGATAAATATGAAAAACCATACATACTCAAGAACAATAATGCAATAATACCTAATATTACGTAACCGTTATCCATGCTATTTTAAAAATCTAAGGTTAATAAATTAATCATTTTTGAGAGTAATTTTTAATTAGAAACATTATAAAAATTAATATTAATAATATTTTTATCAAAAGTATACAAATGATTCCTTCAACTATAATAAAAAAGATGAATTACTTAAAAAAAAGATGAATGATAATTATGTCAATATAATCTCGGATAAATTGGTATTTCAACAGAAAAATAATTAGAAAATATGACTAACTTGAAAAAGAAATGAATTTTATGATTAATCAATATCTACAACATCACCTGTCCATTGCAACATACCACCTTCTAGGTTGTAAGCGTTTTTAAAACCTAATTGTTCCATTATTTTGCATGCTTGTCCGCTTCTGTTTCCAGATCTACAATACACATAGTAACTTTTACTTTTATCAAGTTTTTCAATTTCATTAACAAATTCTTGACCCTTGAAAAAATCTAAATGCAATGCGTTCTCTATAATACCCTCAGCTACTTCTGCAGTTGTTCTAACATCTATAATTAGTGCATTATTGTCTTTAGCTAATTGCTCTTTCCAATCTTCTTGTGATAAATCTTCCATGATATTTTTTTGATAATTTAATAATACAAAACTAATGTTTAAATACCTTACATAAAAGAATATGATGGTTTTAATGCTTCTGTTATTTTATTAATTCCTATTAATCCATTTAAACTTTAATAGAGCATCCAATGGCTTTTGTTTCTTTCTCAAACACCTCTTTACCAGTTAACATAGCATCTACAGCTTCCTCTACGTATTTTATAGTAACAGCCGATGCATCTTGATAATTATTATCAATTGCTCCAATATATTCAACTACATGTAAACCATCTTTTTTTTGTAAAATAAACACGTGAGGAGTTTTGGTAGCTCCAAATTTTGGATATATTTTTTGCCCCTCATCCATTAAATATGGAAATTTAAACCCTTTTTCTTTAGCACGTTCTTTCATAGCTTCATAACTATCGCCTTGTTTTGCTTCAGGATTATTTGGCATAATAGCTACGACAGGAAACCCTTTTGTAGCATACTTTGTATTCAAATCCATAATTCTATCTTCATACATAACTGCGTAAGGACACGTATTACAAGTAAACACAACAATAACCCCTTTTGAGTTTTTATAATCTGATAATGAAACTGTTTTACCATCAATGTTTTTTAACGAAAAGTCTTCAACAACGTCACCAATTTTATAACCTCCATCTCTAACTGTAAATGCGCTTACTAAAACTAAAACATATACAAACGAGATTAATTTGATAGATTTTTTCATGATTTTCTAATTTAAAAATTGATTTAATTCTTTTGTTAATTCTTCATAAGTAAAAGATTGCTCGTAAAACTTGCGCGTATCATTTTTATATATAATGGTTGCTGGTATAGAACCAGACCAATTAACATCTACCTTAGGTATCCAAGTATTCATATCCACATCATTTAAAGCAATAACTTTAGAAGCTAACTTTTTCTCTTTTATGAAAGGTTTTAATTTAGATTCATATAAATATGGAAAATCCAAACTCACTAAAATAACTTCTACATCATCATTTTTGTATGCTTCATTTAACTTCTCAAAATAAGGTAATTCTTTTACACATGGTCCACACCAAGTAGCCCAGAAATTTATCACATAAGTTTTATTGTTATTTTTATTCAAAAACTTTTCAAAACCATTAAAGTCATAAACCTCTAAATCTATAGAATTTGAATCAATAACTTTAATAGCTATTTCAGTTTCATTATTAACTACTTTTTCAGATTCTTTTTCTTCTTTACAACTTACTATTGCTATTAATGCAATAAAAATGACTTTTAATTTCATAAGGCTAAAATTAATTAATACTAAATTGTATTTATAATAGTTTAACAAACTTTTATGTAAAAAGTAGATTAAAGTTTTGGGTAATCATTTTTTCATTTCTATATTTGGGCAAACAAAATTAAATATGAATTCAATTTTAAATAAAACTTGGTGGTGGTGCTTTCGAAACTAACGTTCGTGAAGTAAAATCCTAGTATATTTAAATCTAAAAATATCCAAAAGGCTTGTCATTCACGACAAGCCTTTTTCTTTGTTCTGATAGTAGTTTCAGAATTAAAAATATAAATTATAAATGAAGACATACAACCTTTATACGCATCACAAAAGAATATTAACCGATACGATTACACCTGTTTCTGTTTACTATAAAATTCGAGATAAATACCCAAATAGTATTCTTTTGGAAAGTGGTGATTACCACAGGAGTCATAAAAACTTTTCATATATATGTTTTAATCCAATTGCTTCGATAAAAATTCAGAATGAAATGATTAAGCAAACATTTCCTGATGGTAGTGTAACTAATTTAAATATTACTAAAGATATAAATGTTGCTGATGAAATTCATCAATTCACAAAACGCTTTGATGTAAATTCTGATGCCAATTTTAAGTTTATTAACAATGGTATTTTTGGATATACAGCTTATGATGCTGTAAGATATTTTGAAGATATTCAAATTACTAAAAAAGATAACTCAGTTATTATTCCAGAAGTTTATTACGCGGTTTACAAAAATATTATCGCTATAAATCATTTTAAAAATGAAGCTTATATTTTCGCGCATTGTTATGAAGATACCGAGAATAATATTGATACTATTGATAAGCTTATAAATGTGCAAAATTTTGCTTCTTTTCACTTTAATTCAAAAGGAGACATCCATTCAAATTTAACGGATAATGAGTTTAAAGAACATGTTGAATTAGCCAGAAAACATTGCAACCGAGGTGATGTTTTTCAATTAGTACTTTCAAGGCGTTTCTCGCAAGCATTTACTGGAGACGATTTTAACGTGTATCGCGCTTTAAGGAGCATAAACCCCTCACCCTATTTATTTTATTTCGATTATGGGGATTTTAAAATATTTGGCAGCTCACCAGAAGCTCAACTTATTGTAAGTGATGGATTAGCTGAAATTCATCCCATTGCAGGCACATTTAAACGCAGTGGCGACGAACAAAAAGATGAGGAATTAGCCGAAAAACTTAAAAAAGACGACAAAGAAAATGCTGAACATGTGATGCTGGTTGATTTAGCACGAAACGATTTAAGCCGTCACGGTAGCCAAGTAAAAGTAGTAACTTACAGAGAAGTTCAGTTTTTCTCTCACGTTATTCATTTAGTTAGTAAAGTTACAGGCCACAAACACAAAACAACCTCAACCATGCAAGTTGTGGCAGATACGTTTCCTGCTGGAACATTAAGCGGTGCTCCAAAACACAGAGCCATGCAATTGATTGAGCAATACGAAAAAACTAGCCGTGGTTACTATGGTGGTGCTATTGGTTTTATGGATTTTGAAGGTAATTTTAATCACGCCATCATGATTCGTACTTTTTTGAGTAAAGATTACAAGCTTAATTGGCAAGCAGGTGCAGGATTGGTTTCGAAATCAAATCAAGAAAACGAATTACAAGAAGTATATAACAAATTAGGCGCATTAACTAAAGCTATTAAACTAGCAGAAGACATTTAAAATGAAAAAGGTATTAGTCATAGATAATTACGACAGTTTCACCTACAATCTAGTACATTACTTAGAAGATTTAAACTGCGACGTTACTGTATTAAGAAATGATAAATTAGCATTAGAAGATATTGAAACTTTTGATAAAATTTTACTATCACCAGGCCCTGGTATTCCAGACGAAGCTGGTTTATTAAAACAAATTATTGAAAAATACGCGCCTACAAAAAGCATTCTAGGTGTTTGCCTTGGACAACAAGCTATTGGCGAAGTTTTTGGTGGTTCATTAATTAATTTAGATGATGTTTATCATGGCGTAGCTACGAATGTAACTATATGTGTTGATGATGAATCACTTTTTAAAGGTTTAGAAAAAAATATTGAAGTTGGTCGTTACCATTCATGGGTTGTTAATCCAAATTTGCCAGAAAGCTTAGAAGCAACTTCTTTTGATGAAAACGGACAAGTTATGTCTGTAAGACATAAAATTTATGATGTAAAAGGTGTACAATACCATCCAGAATCTGTTTTAACACCCAACGGAAAAAAAATATTAGAAAACTGGGTAAATAATTAAATATCCAAAAAAAAAGAGTAATTAATTATAATGAAAGATATACTTAACAGTCTAATAAATCATGAAACCTTATCTACAGAGGAGGCTAAACAGGTTATTGTTAATATTTCAAATAACATGTATAATCCAAGTCAAATTACATGTTTTCTGTCTGTTTTTATGATGCGAAGTATCACGATTAAAGAATTAAAAGGGTTTAGAGATGCGCTTTTAGAGCTTTGTGTACCTATAAACTTAACAGACTATAATGCCATAGATTTAGTAGGCACAGGTGGTGACGGTAAAAACACATTTAATATCTCAACACTTTCCTCTTTTATAACTTCTGGCGCTGGTATTCACGTATCAAAACATGGTAATTATGGGGTTTCTTCAACATCTGGATCCTCTAATGTTTTAGAATATTTAGGTGTAAAATTTTCAAACAATGAAGACTTTTTAAAAAGTTGTATGGATAAAGCTGGCATTTGTATTTTACATGCACCACTTTTTCATCCAGCCATGAAAAACGTTGCTCCTATCCGTAAAGAACTAGGTGTTAAAACCTTCTTTAATATGTTGGGCCCTATGGTAAATCCTTCGTTTCCAAAAAATCAATTTTTAGGTGTTTTCAATTTAGAATTGCTGCGTTTGTATAGCTTTTTGTATCAGAATACTGATACCAATTATAACATTGTTTATGCCTTAGATGGCTACGATGAAATCTCGTTAACTGGGAAAGCCAAAATTATTTCCAACCACTCTGAAACGTTATTTTCTCCTGAAAATTTGGGGCTTTCAAAAGTGAAACAAGAAGCCATTTTTGGGGGTAATACGATTGAAGACGCTGCAAAAATATTTACAAATATTATTAATGGTAAAGGTACTGAAGCTCAAAACAATGTAGTTTGTGCTAACGCCGGATTAGCTATTGCTACTGTAAAACAAATACATCATAAAGAAGGATTTGAAATGGCTAAAGAATCATTGTTTTCTGGAAAAGCAAAAGCAAGTTTAAACAAGTTAGTAGAATTAAGTAAAAAATGAATATACTAGATAAAATAACATTAAATAAGCGTAACGAAGTAGCTCTTCGAAAAAGTCTTATTCCTGTTAATCAATTAGAACTATCTGTTTTATTTGAAAAACAAACAATATCTCTTACAAATAATTTACGAAACAGTAAATCTGGAATCATTGCAGAACATAAAAGACGTTCTCCATCTAAATCAATTATAAACAATAGTTTAAATGTTCAAGACGTGGCAAAGGGCTATGAAGATGCAGGAGTATGTGGCATGTCTGTTTTAACTGATGGAAAATATTTTGGAGGATCTTTAGATGATTTACTTACTGCCAGAGCTAGCTGTAACTTACCATTATTACGTAAAGAATTTATTATAGACGAATATCAGTTATTAGAAGCAAAAGCATATGGTGCAGATGTAATTTTACTAATCGCAGCCATACTGACTAGAAATGAAATCAAACAATTTTCAGAGTTAGCAAAAAGCTTACATTTAGATGTGCTTTTAGAAGTTCATAATAAAGAAGAATTACAAAAATCTATCATGCCAAGTATTAATATGTTAGGTGTTAACAATAGAAATTTAAAAACTTTTGAAGTTAGTTTAGATACAAGCAAAAGCTTAAGCAGTTTAATTCCTGATGATTTTATAAAAGTTTCGGAAAGTGGGATTAGTAATATTGAGGCAATTAAAGAATTGCAACCTTATGGCTATCAAGGTTTTTTAATAGGTGAAAACTTTATGAAAACTGATAATCCAGGAGCTAGTGCAACAGAATTCATCAAAACTTTAGAACAATGAAACTCAAGGTTTGCGGCATGAAATATCAAGATAACATCATACAAGTTGCTGCATTGCAACCAGATTATCTTGGGTTTATATTTTATGAAAAATCTGCAAGAAATTTTGATTCTGAAAAAATTCCTGAATTAGATAAATCAATAAAAAAAACAGGTGTTTTTGTTGATGAATCTATTGATTTTGTGATTGAAAAAATAAACAAATACAATTTACAAACTATTCAATTACACGGAAAAGAATCGCCAGAATATTGTATTACACTTAAATCTCAAAATATTGAGGTTATCAAAGTGTTTTCTATAGTAGACGAATTTAACTTTGAAAAGCTCAAACCTTACGATAATGTTTGCGATTTCTTCCTATTTGATACTAAAGGAAAATACCCTGGTGGAAATGGCTACACTTTTGATTGGAATATATTAAGTAATTACCCTTTAAAAAAACCATTTTTTTTAAGTGGTGGTATTGGTTTAAACGAATTAGAAAACATAAAAGAATTTAAAAAAAGTAACGCTTCAAATTACTGTTATGCTCTAGATGTAAATAGCAAATTTGAAATAGAACCAGGATTAAAAAATATTGAAAATTTAAAAAAATTTAAAAATATTACTACCCTTGCAGAAACAACAAAAAATAAAAAAGAACGTGTTATGAATTATAACGTAAACGAAAAAGGATACTACGGAGATTTTGGCGGCGCATTTATACCAGAGATGCTCTATCCAAATATTGAAGAGTTACGCCAAAATTATTTAAAAATTATGGCTGAACCCGATTTTAAAAAGGAGTTCGATAAGCTTTTAAAAGATTATGTTGGGCGCCCTTCCCCACTCTATTTTGCGAAACGACTTTCAGAAAAATACAATACAAAAATTTACCTGAAGCGCGAAGACTTAAACCATACTGGCGCTCATAAAATTAACAATACTATTGGTCAAATATTAATGGCACAACGTTTAGGGAAAACCAGAATTATTGCTGAAACCGGTGCAGGACAACATGGCGTTGCAACGGCCACTGTTTGTGCATTAATGGGCTTAGAGTGTATTGTTTACATGGGAGAAATTGATATTGCACGACAGGCACCAAATGTTGCCAGAATGAAAATGTTAGGTGCTACCGTAGTGCCAGCTTTATCGGGTAGTCGTACCTTAAAAGATGCTACCAACGAAGCCATTCGTGATTGGATTAACAACCCAGTAGATACCCATTATATTATTGGATCTGCCATTGGACCACATCCATATCCAGATATGGTAACACGTTTTCAATCGGTTATTTCCGAAGAAATAAAATGGCAGTTAAAAGAGCAAGAAGGTAAAGAAAATCCTGATTATGTGGTTGCATGTATTGGTGGCGGTAGTAATGCTGCAGGCACTTATTACCATTATCTACACGAGCCAGAAGTAGGGATAATTGCTGTAGAAGCTGCTGGTTTAGGTATTGATTCTGGTGAAAGTGCAGCTACTTCTGTTTTAGGAAAAGAAGGTATTATTCATGGTTGTAAAACCCTTTTAATGCAAACAACTGATGGCCAAATTACCGAGCCATATTCAATTTCGGCAGGTTTGGATTACCCCGGTGTTGGCCCTATGCATGCGCATTTATCTAAAACTGGACGTGCAGAATTTATGTCTATTACGGATAGTGATGCCATGGAAGCTGGTTTAGAACTTTCAAAATTAGAAGGTATTATACCTGCTATAGAAACCTCGCATGCTTTGGCTATTTTTAAACACAGAACTTTTAAACCTGATGATATTGTGGTTATGAGTTTATCTGGTCGTGGTGATAAAGATTTACAAAACTATATTGATTACTTTAAAATATAAATTGAATGCGTTACTAATGCGTTAGGGATTGAACGGTATGTTTGAGCTCCCCGACGCAGAAGGGAGCGAGTAGTGAAAGCCCGACCCTAGTGGTAACGTACAAAATAAAAAAATAAAAAATGAATCGTATTCAAACTAAATTACAAGAAAACAAGAAGTTACTTTCAATTTATTTTACTGCTGGTTACCCTGAAATAAATGATACCGTATCTATTATTGAAGAGTTAGAAAAGAATGGGGTTGATATGATTGAAATAGGCTTGCCTTTTAGTGATCCTTTAGCAGACGGACCAACTATTCAAGATAGCTCTACTAAGGCTTTAAAAAATGGCATGACCACCGAAGTTTTATTCAATCAGTTAAAAGATATTAGAAAATCGGTTTCTATTCCACTTATTATCATGGGGTATTTTAACCCAATGCTTCAATATGGTGTTGAGGCTTTTTGTAAAAAATGCAGTGAGATTGGTATTGATGGTTTGATTATTCCTGATTTACCTGTAGATGTTTATCATGAAGCATACCAAGATATTTTTGATAAATATGGCCTTATAAATGTGTTTTTAATAACACCACAAACTAGTATTGAGCGTATAAATTTTATTGACTCTGTTTCAAACGGATTTATTTATATGGTAAGTAGTGCGAGTGTTACTGGAAGTAATTTAGGCTTTGGTAACGACCAAGAAACTTATTTTGAACGTATATCCAGTATGGATTTAAAAAACCCACAAATAATAGGGTTTGGAATATCGGATAACAAAACATTTACCCAAGCCACTAATTTTGCTAAAGGTGCTATTATTGGTAGTGCTTTTATAAAATTTATTAGCAATAATTCTATAGATGATATTCCAAAATTTGTTACATCCATTCGTTAACATTTTATAAATATCGAAATCTATTTTTAATGAAAAAGAACTTAAGTGCCATTGTATTTGGAATTGCTATTGTAGCCGCCTCCATAATTTTAGGAAATGCCGTAATTAATCGAAACAAAAAGGTTGGAACGGTATCGGTAACAGGTTTAGGAGAAACAAATTTCACATCAGATCTTATCGTTTGGGAAGCTAGTTTTTCTCAAGTTAATAGCGATTTAAAAGAAGCTTATGCAGATCTAAAAAAGGATAAGGAAACTATTTTTGAATACTTAAAATCTAAAGGTTTAACTGATGATGTTATTGTATTCACAGCAGTTTCTACTACCAAAAACATGAAACAAAACTATTCTACAGACGGTAAATATTTAGGGCAAGAATTTACAGGTTTCACGCTAAACCAAACGGTTCAAATAAATTCTAAAGACGTTGAGAATGTTGAAAAAATATCAAGAGAAGTTACTGAATTATTGAATAAAGGCATTCAGTTATATTCCTTATCTCCAAGATATTATTATACTAAATTAGAAGATTTAAAAATAGAAATGATATCTAGAGCTACCGATAATGCACGAGTTAGAGCTGAAAGTATTTCGGAAAATTCTGGAGCTTCATTAAGAGAACTTATAACAGCAAATATGGGAATTTTTCAAATTACTGGTCAGAACTCAAACGAAGATTACTCTTGGGGTGGTGCTTATAATACAACATCAAAAGAAAAAACAGCTTCTATTACTATGAAGCTTACTTACGCTGTTAAATAAAAACTATGAAACTATTCAATAATTGGAAATTCATTGTTTTACTATGCTTAACAATTGGGCTTGTACCTTTTACTCCCGAACCTCATATTTGGGGGAAACTAAAATGGATTTTTGGTGGTGCTAAAAGCATGCAAATAATGGATTGGATTGATGTTTTTTTACATGGCTTCCCTTTTGTTTTACTTATTTGGATTCTCATTTCAAAAATTAAACAACATGGCGCTTAATATTGTTTTAATAGAACCCGAAATACCCAATAATACAGGAAATATTGGCCGATTAGCTTTAGCTTCAGGTTCTAATTTACATCTTGTAAAACCTTTTGGTTTTGAAATAGATGACAGTCGTTTAAAACGTGCAGGATTGGATTATTGGCAACACTTATCAGTAATATATTATGAAAGTGCTGATGACTTTTTTGAAATTAATAAAAACAAAAAAATGGCTTTTCTTTCTAGTCATGGCACAAAAAATCATTGGGAACTTCCATTTGAAGACGACCTGTTTTTAATTTTTGGTAAAGAATCAATAGGCTTATCAAAATCAATTCTTGAAGCAAATTCGGATAGCTTATTTAAAATACCTATTTACAGTAACCATATTAGGAGTTTGAATCTTTCCAATGCCGTAAGCATTATAGTCTATGAGGGTTTAAGAAAATTAAATTTATAGTTTATTTTTTAAAAATTTTATCTAAAAACTTGAAAGTTAATTGATAATTTTCTTTGGTTTCAAATACTTTTCCACCGTGTCCACCATCATAAATTACTTTAAAAAATACATCTAAATTATTTTTTTTATATTGACTTTCTAACTCAAGTGACTGATTAATAGGCACTTTTTGGTCTTTATTTCCATGCATAATAAGTAAAGGTGGATCAGTGGTATCTACATGAAAAACAGGACTCGCTAATTTTGCTAATTCTGGTTTGTTTTTTGGTAATCCGCCAAATAACTTACTCAAGATGGATAATCTGCCTTTTCTGCTTTGGGTTGTTGATTGACTTATAATACTTGTAAAATTTGTGGGTCCATAAAAATCAATAATACCTTGAACAGCAGACGATTCATTTAAATAATTACCAACAGTACCCTCTAATTCGGTAAGATTATTTGTAACCCCAACTAAAGCCGCCAAGTGTCCGCCAGATGATGAACCAGCAACCACTATATTTTCAGCATCATACTGATATTGCTTTGCTTTGGAACGCAAAAACCTAATAGCAGCCTTCACATCGTAAGCTTGTGCCGGAAATTTAGCTTTACTTGAAAATCTATAATTAATACTAGCTAAGGCATAACCATGCCTAACAAACGCCATAGGCCTTTGTTTTTTATCACCACTAATCCATGAGCCTCCATGAATCCACACAACTAAGTTGGGGTTTTTCACATCTTTAGGTAAATAAATATCCAGCAATAATTTAGTAGCATCTATTTGAGCATATTCAAGATCCAAAAAGGTTTTATAACTATTTTGAGAGTTGCAAATAACTATTGAAAAAAGAAAAAGAGAGCAAAAAGCTAATAGCTTCATAAAGTATAAATAACATCACAAATTATGAATAAATAATAACTTTTATGAATTAATCTATATAATACTTATTTTAGTAAACATATAAGGGTTTAAAAAAACATATAACTTATTAATTTCTTCACTAATACGCTAATTACAATGAAACTTAAACTAAGCTTACTATTACTTATTATGATAACAACTTCTTGTTTAAACCAAACTAAAACTTCTATTTCTGAAAGTTCTAAAACAGCAATCCAAACCAGTTTGTGGTTAAACTATACCAAAGAAGCATCTATATTTAAACTTTGGTCTCCTACCGCAGAAAATGTAAAATTAAATCTCTACAAAAATGGATTTGATAACAATGCCTACGAAATTTATAATTTAAGTACATCCATAAATAATGTATGGGAGTTAAAGTTAGATGGAGATTTAAATGGCGTTTATTATACTTATCAAATAATGATTGACAATAAATGGTTAGATGAGACACCTGGTATTTATGCTCAAGCTGTTGGTGTTAATGGAAAAAGAGCGATGGTTTTAGATTTAGAAAGCACTAATCCAGAAAATTGGGAAAGAGATAAAGGTCCATCTATAAACAAACCAAATGATGCTATTATTTACGAATTACATATTAGAGATATGACCATTCAACCACAATCGGGATCCAGTTTTCCAGGTAAATATCTAGGTTTGGTTGAAACAGGAACAAAAGGTCCAAATAATGTTGCAACTGGCTTAGACCATATAATGGAATTAGGTATAACTCATGTGCATTTATTACCAACATACGATCATTATTCTATTGACGAAACTAATTTAGAAACACCGCAATTTAATTGGGGTTACGATCCACAAAATTACAACGTACCCGAAGGTTCTTTTTCTACAAATCCTTATAATGCAGAAGTTAGAATAGAAGAGTTTAAAACTATGGTAAAAAAATTTCACGACCATGGTATTGGTGTTATTTTAGATGTTGTTTATAATCATACCGGTATCACTAAAAACTCTAATTTTAATTTAGAAGCTCCAGATTATTACTACCGATTTTGGGAAGATGGTAAACAATCTGATGCGTCTGCTTGCGGAAATGAAACTGCTTCTGAAAAAGAAATGATGCGAAAATTTATTATAGAATCTGTATCATTCTGGGCAGAAGAATATCACTTAGATGGTTTTAGGTTTGATTTAATGGGTATCCATGATATTGCTACTATGAATGAAGTTGCTGAAGCAGTAAAAAAAATAAATCCTAATATTTTTATTTATGGTGAAGGATGGACTGCCGGAGATTCTCCATTACTTATAAGAGATAGAGCTTTGAAGCAAAACATAACCAAAATGCCTCAAATCACAGCATTTAGTGATGATATTAGAGACGGATTAAAAGGTTCTGTTTTTGATGATAAAAGTACAGGCTTTGTAAGTGGTGCAAAAAACACAGAAACATCTGTGAAATTTGGAGTAGTTGGTGCAATACAACATCCGCAAATAGATTACGATGCTATTAATTACTCAAAAGCACCTTGGACAAATGAGCCTTGGCAATCTATTTCTTATGTGTCGTGCCATGATAATCACACCATTTACGATAAATTAAAAGTATCTAGAAAAGAAGCTGATGAAGCTACTATTATAGCCATGGATAAACTAGCTAACGCGGTTGTAATGACCTCACAAGGTGTTCCCTTTATACACGCTGGAGCGGAATTGTTACGAACTAAAAATGGCGAGCACAACTCTTACAACTTACCAGATAGTATCAACCAAATGGATTGGAATTGGAAAGTAAGACATGACAATGTATTTGAATATTACAAAAATTTAATCACCCTTAGAAAAGCACATCCAGCGTTTAGAATGCCATCTGCAGAAGAAGTAAGAAAAAATTTAACATTTAAAACTGTTGAAGATGGCATGCTAAGCTATGAAATAAGTAACCATGCCAATGGAGATTCATGGAAAGATATTTTAATAGTATATAACGCCAAAACAACAGCTTATAAATATAAACTTAAAAGTGAGTGGCAGCTTGCAGTTATAGGAGACAAATATACTTTAGAAGCAGGTAAAAAAATAAGCAAATCAGTAAATGTACCTGCAATTTCAATGCTTGTTGCTTACAGAAAATAAATTTTTTATGGTTATTAAGAAGCTTTACTTTGTAATTAAAAAAATATAACCTCGATTAACATCTAAAATTAAACATTAAACCGATTTTATATTAAGTGGTTAAACGAACGATAAGATCTCAAATAAAAAAGCCTCGTTTACACGAGGCTTTTCCTTTTTCATAGCAGTTAATTCCCAAATTATTTAGGCATAACTACAGAGTTAATTACATGAATTACACCATTACTTCCAATAATATCGGTAGCAATTATTTCACTGTAATTACCGTTTTGGTCTTTCAACCATATTTTACCATCTTTTTGTAAAACTGTTAAAATTTGTCCGTTTAAAGCAGTTAACTCTACTTTACCCATACCTTTTTTTAAGGCTGTTAATACATCACTAGTTTCTAATTTTCCAGATACAACATGGTAAGTTAAAATATTGCTTAAAGCTTCTTTGTTTTTAGGCTCTAACAATGAGTTTAACGTTTTTGAATCAATTTTCCCAAAGGCAGCATTGTTTGGGGCGAAAACTGTAAATGGTCCCTCTCCTTGTAAAGCACCAACTAAATCTGCAGCTTTTAAGGCAGCAACAAGAGTTGAGAAATCCTCATTTGCAACAGCTACATCAACAATTGTTTTTTGTGCAGACGCAAATTGACTAAATGTTAACGACACGACAACTGTAAAAATAAATACTAACTTTTTCATAATTTTTTTTTTGGTTAAACTAATTTTACACTTTATTTTTCTTTTGAAGTGCTTTCATTTATATTTACACAGGTTTGTTTCTTTTGGATGAGCTTTCTAGCTTTTTGGGAAATTTTTAACATATATGCAAAACGATAAAGTACTTTTACTACAATTACAAAATAAAGATGAAGCCGCTTTATCAGCTCTTTATGACAATTATTCGGGTGCTATTTATGGTGTTATTTTAAGAATGTGTAAAGATGAACAACATGCCCAAAATTTATTGCAAGACACTTTTTTAACCATTTGGGAAAAAGCATACCAATACAATCCAGAAAAAGGGAAATTTTATACTTGGGCTTATCGCATTGCAAAAAATAAAACCTTAAACTTTTTAAGACAATCACAAAACCTCATCCAAACTGAAGATTTAAGTGTATATACCAATAAACAAGAACACTTAATTGTAGAACCTGAGTTTTTAAAACTAAATGGCTGTTTAAAACAATTAGACTTGCACCATCAAAAAGCTATAGAACTAGTTTACTTTCAGGGTTTAACTCACAAAGAAGCGCATTTAGAAATGGAAGTGCCACTAGGAACTTTTAAATCTTACATAAAACAAGCGTTAAAAAAATTACAACTTAGCTATGAAAAAGCAGTTGTTTGGTTATTGATTTTTATTGATTTGATAAGATGATAGACAAAGTTTACATATTAAAAAACGGTTTGCTAGAACAGTATTTGTTAGGAGAGTTATCTCCAAATGAAGAATTACAAGTTGAGCTAGTGTTAAATATGGACTCTGATTTAAAAATTGAGTTAGAGACTTTAGAAGCTAATTTTGAAAAAATGGCTTTAGAAAATGCAATCATTCCTCCAAAAAAAGCTAAAGTGGAATTAATCCAAAAAATAAAATCAAACCAACCTAAAATAATTCCAATTCAAAAAAATAATTTTTACAAAACATATCTTTTTGCTGTATCGAGTATTGCGGCTTGCCTATTAATTGGATCTATTTTTATGTTTAATCAATTAAACAACTCAAAAAAGCAGCTGCAAGTTGCAGAAGATCAAAAAGAATTACTAAAACGAGATATTGAAGGTTTAAAAACAAATCTGGAATACACTAGCCGATATTTTGAAATTATAAATTCACCTGAAACCAAACAATACATTTTAACTGGTAATACTTTAGCACCAACTGCTAAAATAGTTAGTTATGTAAACCATAAAAATAAATCAGTTATTATTAATACAAAGCAATTACCAAAACTTGATAAAGACCATGACTATCAAATGTGGGCAGATGTAAATGGTGAAATGATTAATATGGGTGTAATTGACAAAGAAAATCAATTACTCGCTATGCAATATGTTGATGCAGCTGAATCTTTAAATATTACTATAGAGCCTGCTGGTGGCAACGACCATCCAACGGTTTCAAGATTGTTAACCAATGTTTACTTAAATTAAGATATAAGCCAAACTACTTATGAAAATAATAGCTACCAATATCGCAAAACCAACCACTTTTATTTGGAATGGCAAAGAGGAAACCACTGGTATTTATAAACTACCAACTAACGAGCCTATTTTTTTAACTAAAAATGATATCCTCAATGATGAAGTTTCAGACCGTTTACATCATGGTGGTTTTTATAAAGCGTGCTATATGTTTTCTGCAGAGCAATACCCATATTGGAAAGGTTTATATCCAGATTTAGATTGGAATTGGGGTATGTTTGGAGAAAACCTTACAGTTTCTAGTTTTAATGAAACCAATGTGTTTTTAGGAGACATATATAAAGTTGGAGAAGCACTAGTACAAGTATCTCAATACAGAGAACCTTGCTATAAATTAGCCAATAAATTTGGCAACCCACAAGTAATTAAACAATTTGTTGCTCATGGTTTTGGTGGCACCTATTTAAGTGTTTTAGAAGAAGGCTATGTTAATTTAAATGACACATTTACTCTGATAGAAAGACCCGAAAATACCTTATCTGTTGCTGACTTATTCAATTTAGTTTTTTCTAAAAAGAAGAATCAAAATCATCTAAAAATTGCAGCAAACAGCAAAGCCTTACCTGAAAAAAAACGAATATTACTTAAAAGTTATATAACTAACAATTGATTTAGTTTACATTATCTTTGTGGCAAATTATTTCATATGTCATTTAAAGACTTACAATTAAACAAACCCATATTAAGAGCCATTGCTGAGGCAGGTTATGACAACCCTACTTTAGTACAAGAAAAAACCATTCCTTTTGTTTTAGAAAGAAAAGATATCATAGTATCTGCACAAACAGGTACAGGAAAAACGGCTGCTTTTGCATTACCTATTTTGCAGTTATTATTTGATAACCAAGATGCACCAAAAAAAGGAAAAAAAATTAAAGCTCTAATAATAAGTCCGACTAGGGAATTAGCAGATCAAATAGGAGAAAACTTTAAAACTTACAGTGCGTATACAAATTTACGTGCTACCGTTGTTTATGGCGGTACTTCTATAGAACCTCAAATTGATGTTTTAAAAAAAGGTGTTGATATTTTAATTGCAACTCCAGGGCGTTTACTCGATTTGCATAAACAAGATGTTATAAATCTTGATTATGTAGAAACATTGGTTTTAGATGAAGCCGATCTAATGCTAGATATGGGTTTTATTGACGATGTAAAAAAAATCGAAAGATTATGCACCAAAGAAAAACAAGTTTTACTTTTCTCGGCGACCATTCCTTATAAAGTTGAACAACTTGCAGACACGATATTAAATAATCCTGAACGTATTGAAGTTGCAGTTAATTCTTCTACTTCAAAAAATATCAATCAAGTACTATATTATGTGCCTAAACGCCACAAAATTGAATTGTGTTTACATCTTCTTAGAAATACTATTAAAGGTAGTATTTTGATTTTTAGACGCACAAAATTTGGGGTTGATAAATTAGAGCAAACCTTGATAAAAAACGGCTATAAAGTTGAAAGTATACATGGTGATAAATCTCAAAATTTAAGACAAGACGCATTAAATAAATTTAAAAACGGTGATGTAAATATTTTAATAGCTACCGATGTTGCAGCACGAGGTATTGATATAAACGAACTTGATGCCGTAATAAATTTTGATTTACCAAACGTTCCAGAAACCTATGTACACCGCATTGGAAGAACTGCCAGAGCTGGAAAAACAGGAACGTCATATTCTTTATGTTCAGCTGATGAAAAAAGCTACATACAAACCATTCAGCAACTTATTCAATTGCAAATTGATGTGATTGATGAGCATCCATACCCTTTAGATCCTAAAGAAAAACCTATGGTACATAAGTCTCAAAAAACGGGAAGCAAACATAAAAAAGGCCGTAAAGGTGAAGGCTCTAAAAAAAATAAAAAACGCTGGTATTAAAAAAGCCCAAAGTATATTGAACAAAAGACATTTTATTTTAATTTAAATATTTATTCAAAAATAATATCAATTAAATAATAGTTTGGGATATTGAAAATGCTACCCCAATCCTCAGGTTTGTGTTCGCTTGCTGAAACTTCACAATACTTTTTCCAACCCGTTTCAATATCTGTATATAGCAAAAAATAACCCAATATGACATTTGATTTAGCCTCATTAATAGACATATTTTCATTGGCATCTAAAAAATCATGAAGTGCATATTTATCCTCTATTTTTCTAATATTATAATTTCTTTCAGTTGAAAAATGATTAAATAAAAATTTCATTTTTATCGTATTTTCTATTTGAGTTTTTACAAAATATCTAAAACCAAAAATGGTGTCATTTATTGAAGAAAAATACTCAGATTTTGAAGTATCCATTATCGTATCAACTTTGGCTAGGTTACCATTAGTATATTCTTTAACCAATAATCTATAATTTTTATTTTTTAAACCTGCTCCATAAAATTTGAGCTTGATAGTTTCAATATCCTGAAATCTTAAAATATCTTGTATTTCTTTATTTTCAGACCCAAAACTAGTTTCTAATTTAATCCTACTTTGCTGCGCATTTAGCTTGCTCAAGTTCATAAAAACTAAAACGATTATAAGCATGTTTCTCATAATTTATTTTTTTGATTTTATAAAAATATCGTTTGATGTATAAAGAATTCCTCTAACCATATCCATATTAATTGCTCCAGAAAAATGACCAACACCTTTTGCTTTACGCTCCATCATATTTGATTTATTTTTTGTTTTTGTTGGAGACATGGTGACTGATAAATTATCAAAGTGATTAACCGTATTATTACCAATAACTTTAAAGCTATAATCATGTTTTTCCGGATAAAACAAATATAACTTGGAGTACTCTGAAAAGAAATCAAACCTACCAAAGTCTTTAGACCAGTTATAAAAATAATATTCCCCATTAAAATCAGTAATACTTACTCTATCCTGTATTTCACCTATTTCTATTTTCGAAAATTCTGAAGTAATTTCAGTGTTTTTTATCGCTCCAATCTTTCCATCAGTTACATTCATAAAAGTAAAATCTCCACCAGAAATAGCTTCACATTCAAAACCGGCTTGATCTAATTGAAATTTACTGAAACGATTGCTTAAAAGTTGACTTTTTACAGATCCCTTTTTTAAGTTTAAAGATATTTCACCTGTCATGTTATCTAAAAATGTAATTTGAGCTTGCCTTCCTGTAATTTTAATTTTCACAAAATCTGGTAGTTTTATTAAAAACTTACTCTTATACATTTTAATTTTACTAAAATCAATATCTTCTTTTTCGCCTTTATCATTTAATAATTTAAGATTTTTTAAAAATGTATTTTTAATGTCGTCGTCTCTTATTTCCGAAATTAAACTATCCTTAGATTTTCTATGAATAGAGTCATTACTTTTTCCGAATTTAAAAACACCATCATCTAAAGTTAATCCAAAGGGTGAATTGAGTTGATAAGCTATTTTGGATATATTAGATATACTTGAAGTTTCCAGTTTTATGGTATTTTCAAATTTTACAGCCTCTACTTTAATGGAATCAATAAAAGCTTGCATATCGTTTTTTGAATAATTACTAAACTCAATGACATAATCAAAATACACTTCTCCATCTTTTGAATTTTCTATAGCTACCGTAGTGTTTTCTAGATTTAGAATAACTGTAATTAGATTGTTTGCTGTAAAGCTCTCAGAAAAAATGACTTTTTTCTGTGCTAAAACGGATACTGATGTGATGAGCATCAGCATCCAAATTTTAAAGTGTAATGGTTTCATATTGTTCGTTTTTTTGATTTATTAATTTGATGTGCTCTTGAATATCTTTGAGTAATTGAAGGCGGGTCTGCAGGTTTTCAACCAATGCCTCAATTACGGTTATATTATTACTGTCTTTTTTAAACTGAATTGAAATATTTTGATAATCAGAACTCAATTCATCTAACTTTTGTTTGTAGCGTTTAACTAAATTTTCATCCATTGCAATAGCTATAAAATTTTGCCATTCTTTATTAATGTTTGCTAAATATTGCTTTTCAATGGCATCTATTTGATTCACTATTTTAGATTCATCAGCAATCTGATTTGATGCCTTTTCTTTGGGTTTTAATATCAAAAAAGTTAAACCTAAAAACAGAATGGCAATTGCGGCTACTTTAATCAGATAATTAACCTCAAACCTAGCTGTATTTTGTTTTCTTGAGGCTTTAAGTTTATTGTAAAACTCTTGTCTGTGATTTTTGGGTAAGTTGTTTTTAATTACTTCATCTTCATTAAATAAATCTCTTATACCTTTTTTCATTTTAATAAGTTTTTAAAAGTTCTTGAAGTTTTAATTTACCACGTCTTAAATGTGTTCTAGATGTTTTGATCGGAATTTCTAAAATCTCTGAAATTTCCATATGATCAAATCCTTCAATCAAATAAAGTTGAACAACGATTTGGTATTTATGTGATAGTTTTGAAATTGCTTTAACTATTTCCTCTTTAGTGATTTCTGATTCAAAACTCCAATCATTTTCATCCTCTATTTCTAAATTAATAAGGTCTTTCTCAACAAATTCAACTTGTTTCTTTTTTAATTCATCTATACATTGATTAATCAAAATTCGCTTTAACCAAGACCCGAAAGTATAAGCAGGATTAAAACTATCTAGTTTTGTAAATGCTTTAATAAAACTTTCTTGCATGGCATCTTTGGCATCTTCAAAATTCAAATATCTACATGCAATTTGGTACATCGCATCACAATACAAATCATAAATCTGCATCATGGCTTTTTCATCACCATTCTTGCAACGATTTATTAAAACATAATGTACTTGTGACATATGGTTGTGGTTAGTATTCAATATTAAAAACGAAAAAAAACAGGTAGGGTTTCAAAATATAAAAAAAACCATCAATTTTGATGGTTAAATAGTTTTACTAGGATGGAGCATTAACAATATCAGTTATAATTAAAATATATTCTAAATAAAAAATCATTTTATTAAAAAATCAAAATAAGTATCAGGAAATGGCTCTCCTCTTAACGTGAAATGCCACCATTCCTTTGGGTAATTTCTAAAACCATATTTCAACATAATTTCTTGTAACAATTGCCTATTAGCTTTTTGTTTTTTAGAAATTTCTTCATAAGCTATCCATGATTCTTCTCCAAATAAATCATAAGGACTTCCCATATCTAAAGGAATACCTGAATTACCATCAATAATAGTTAAATCGACTGTACTACCTCTACTATGACCAGATTTTGAAGCTATATAACCTTCGCTAAATAAAAACCTTTTTTTTACATTAGGATAAAAAATGTGTTTATTTAAGGTATCATTCAAATTTATAGACCATTTAACAAAATGATTTACAGCTCTTTGTGGTCTAAATCCATCATAAACCCTTAAACACAAATTTTGTTGTTCTAAAGCTTTATGGACTAAATTTAAAGCTATTGCAGTTTCTAGGGTTAAAATAAGATTATTTGTTTTATAGCCTTCAATGGGTATTCCTATAAAATTGTTGGAAGTATAGTAACGCAACTCAACATCTATATCCGGAATAATATCTTTAACATAAACAAAACCCTCTGGCAATTGTGCAAAAGTGTTTATAAAACCAAATAAAACAATAATTAAATATTTCTTATTCATCATAATTATGCTAATTTAGAAAATAAAAGAATATGCTCTTTAGAAGTCCTATAAATTTAAAAATGAAAGATGCGGATGTTGTTTATTATCCAAATTTTTTCGATAAAAATACTGCTGACACTTATTTTAATGATTTATTAGAAACTATTAGCTGGAAACAAGACACTATTACCGTTTTTGGAAAAACACATTTACAACCAAGGTTAACAGCTTTTTACGCAGACAATAATAAAACATACTCATACAGTAACATTAAAATGCAACCTAACCAATTTAGTGGCAGTTTAGAACAAATTAAAAAGATTTTAGAGCATAACTTACAAATTAATTTCACCTGTTGTTTAGCAAATTTATACAGATATGGTTTAGATAGTAATGGATGGCATGCTGATGACGAAAAAGAATTAGGAATAAACCCTATTATAGCATCCGTTTCGTTTGGAGCTGAAAGATCATTCCATTTAAAACATAAATATGATAAAGCCGAAAAATTAAAACTAACATTACAACATGGCAGCTTATTATTAATGAAAGGCGCTACACAACATAACTGGCTGCATCAAATACCAAAAACAAAGAAAGTTATAGGAGAACGCTTAAATTTAACATTTAGAATTATTGTATAAAAAAACCGAGTTCCCTCAAACTCGGTTTTCTTTCAATTTGCTTTTTTATATTATGAGTTAGATTTGGGGTCTCCAGACCAACAACATAATGCAAATATTAATTAATTAATCCATTGAACTAAAAAGTATGTTATTTAGTACACTTCAAATATATAATTATTAAATATTACTAAACGATAAAATACATAATAAATCGATAAAATACACTTAATTTTAACATTTTAACCCGATAAAGTGTAAAAAATCGATTAAAAACATATTTAAAAGATTAAAAACAAAACTGCAGTAAGCTGTTATAACGAAAAAAGCACCTAAAATTTAGGTGCTTTTTCTAACTAACTAACCAAAAATAAATTACAATTCAAAGTTTAAAGTAACCACTCAATAAACTCATTTATAGTGAATGTAATTAATCTAAATAAAGCAATAGGTATGCCAAACTGATTTACATATTTTTATTTATGATTTATTTAACAATAGCTGACATTTTCAACTTAAAATTATTAATAACCAATTAGTATTTAAAATTTAAATATGTGATATTTGCCCTTCTTAAATTATAAAATTCATGAGAAAAATATCGTTTTTAGCTGTTGCCCTTTTAATAATTGCATGTGGCAATAAAGAGAAAGACTTAATTGTAAAAGCAAATATTAAAGGATTAAAAAAAGGAACTATTTACCTTAAAAAGATAGAAGATACTACAATAATAACTGTAGACTCATTAGTTATTAATGGAAATTCAAGTTTTGAATTATACAGCGATATAGATTCTCCACAAATTTTCTTTTTAGATTTAGATAAGCATAGTGCCGAAAAAGACAGATTAACCTTTTTTGCTGATAAAGGGGTTACAGAAATTAACACAACACTTAAAAACTTTGTTTTTGATGCCGAAATTAAAGGCTCAAAACAACAAAAAATATTAAACGATTATAAATCTATGATTTCTAAAATAAATAATAGATACCTTGACTTAATTAAGGAATCATTTGACGCTCAAAAGGATGGTGATACTGCTAAACTAGAAGCTATTAATAAAGAGTCAGACAATAACATAAAAAGAAAATATTTATACACTGTTAATTTTGCACTTAATAATAGAAACAGTGAAGTAGCACCTTACTTAGCACTTAGTGAATTATATAATGCACAAATCAAATATTTAGACACCATTAATAATTCTCTATCACCTCATGTTAAATCTTCTAAGTATGGAAAAGAATTAGAAGCATTCGTAAAAAAAATAAAAGAAAACGAAAAATAGAATTTAAAACTAATATTGCAAAAAGCCTCTTCATTCGAAGAGGCTTTTTTTTTGAGCCGATGGAGGGACTCGAACCCACGACCTGCTGATTACAAATCAGCTGCTCTAGCCAGCTGAGCTACATCGGCATTTTTTCCGGTTGCAAATATAATCGCAAAATTATTATATGCAAGTAGTCCGGTAAAAATTTTATACTAGTTTATTAATTTTTTCAATTAAATCTCTTCCTTTAGTCTCTAACTCTTGATTTATAGCTTTAAAATGTGATTTTGCATTATCAACATTTTTAGCATTTACCTTAGTTATTAATTCATCAAAAGTGTTTATTGCTTCATCAATGATAGCTTCACTAGCTTTAGTGTCTTTGTCTATGTTTGCGTATTCCCAAACATATACTGCTTCTATAATATCACCTAAAACGTAATTAATATCTTTCTTTAGGTTTTTAACATTTGCCATTTTTTGTGTTTTAAAATTTATACAAAATTAAACATATACTTCTAATAGTGTTGCTTTTTTAGAAGTAATTTGATATTCTTTAATAGCTGCTGGTAATAATATGGTTTCACCTTTCTTAATGTGCTCAATATTCCCATCTACATCTATTTCAGCATCACCATCTACACAAATGTAAATTAAAAAAGAATCTTGATTATTTTCCTTTTTTAAGGTTTCTGAAACTTCTAAGTAACTCGTTGTAAAATAAGGACAACTAACCATTTGGTTAGACTCATTTTTTGTTTTAGAATAATTTACTCTAAAATTATCTGGCATATTAAAATCAAATGCATCAATAGCCAAATCATTATGCAATTCTCTTTCATTACCATTATCATCAACACGATCCCAGTCATAAACACGATAGGTAATATCACTTGTCTGTTGAATCTCTGCCAACATAACCCCCGCTCCTATAGCGTGCACTCTTCCAACTTCAATAAAATAAGTGTCGCCAGTTTTAACTTTATCAAAATTTAAAATTTCTGTAAGCGTTTTATTTTCAAGATGGCTTAAATATTTTTCAGGTGTGATTTCTTGGTTAAAGCCAACTATCAAATTAGCATCATCATCGGCTTGCATTACATACCACATTTCGGTTTTACCAAAAGAGTTATGCCGTTTTGCTGCTAATTCGTCATTTGGATGTAATTGAATTGATAAATCTTCTTTAGCATCAATAAACTTGATTAGTAAAGGGAACTTATTTTTGAATATTCTATAATTTTGAAGTCCTATTAAATCAGCTTTGTACGTTTCTAAAATTTGTTTTAAAGATTGTCCTTTTAAGACACCATTAGAAACTATAGATGTATCGCCTTCAACATCACTAATCTCCCAACTTTCTCCAACATTAGGTAAGTTGTTTAGTTTATTTAACAGATTTTTCAATTTTTGGCCACCCCAAATTTTATCTTTCAAAATAGGGTTGAATTTTAATGGATATAAATTCATGTTAATTCCCTTTGTAGGTTACAAAATTCCTTGGAGTTTCATATAGAACAACCTCAAGCTCAAAATTAGAATTTAATTTTGATTTCATTTTATCGTAAATCACAACTGCAATATTTTCTGCAGTTGGATTAAGTTCTTTAAATTCTGGTACTTCAATATTCAAATTTTTATGATCAAAAGCATCTTCAACTTCGCTTTTAATAATATCTTTTAAAACTTTCATATCAATTACATAACCAGTTTCTTTATCAATTTCTCCAGTTACATTTACTATGAGTTCATAATTGTGCCCATGAAAATTAGGATTATTACATTTCCCGAAGATTTCTTGGTTTTTCTCAAAATCCCAATCTTTTCTGTAAAGTCTATGCGCTGCATTAAAATGCGCTTTTCTACTAACTGTTACTCTCATTTTGAAATATTTATATGTTCGTAGAATTTATCAAAAATCACTTTAAACCATTCTGTATACAATTCAGGGTATAAAGAAATATCATTTTTAACAGCTTCTAATGGCATCCATTTCCATGCTGCTACTTCATCTAAGTTAATCACTGGTTCCGCATTAAACTTACCTAAAAGAACATGATCAAATTCGTGTTCAGTTAAACCATTATCAAAGGGAGCTTTGTAGATAAATGATATAGTTTCTTGTAAATCGACAACGAAACCCATTTCCTCTTGTAATCGCCTTTTACCTGCTTCAATATTAGTTTCTCCATCACGTTGATGACTGCAACACGTATTGGTCCATAAACCTGGAGAATGATATTTATTTAATGCACGTTGCTGAAGCATCAAATCATTGTTATCATTAAAAATAAAAACTGAAAATGCTCTGTGTAGTAGAGCTTTCTCATGAGCTTCCATCTTAGGCATTAATCCAATTTGCTGATCCTCTTCATTAACAAGGATTACTTTTTCTTCTTTCATACGTAGCAAAAATACCAAGTAATTATTTAAAATTCATAATTCTAATTAGAAATTTAAAAAGTGATATAAAGTAGTATTCTTAATGACGTTAGAAATATTATCTTTGCAACCCATTTGGATAAGCATTTATGAGTTTTTTAAAAGAAATACAACGCAGAAGAACATTTGGCATCATTTCTCACCCTGATGCTGGTAAAACAACTTTAACAGAAAAATTATTATTATTTGGTGGCGCTATACAAGAAGCTGGTGCTGTAAAAAGTAATAAAATAAAAAAAGGTGCTACCAGTGATTTTATGGAGATTGAGCGTCAACGTGGAATTTCGGTTGCTACTTCTGTACTTGCATTTGAATATAATGGTATAAAAATTAATATTCTAGATACACCTGGACACAAAGATTTTGCTGAAGACACCTTTAGAACTTTAACTGCTGTAGATAGCGTAATTGTTGTTATTGATGTTGCTAAGGGTGTTGAAGAACAAACTGAAAAACTTGTTGAAGTTTGTAGGATGCGTAATATCCCGATGATAGTTTTCATTAATAAAATGGATAGAGAAGGAAAAGACGCCTTTGATTTATTAGATGAAATTGAACAAAAACTAGGCTTAAAAGTAGTGCCTTTAAGTTTCCCAATTGGTATGGGTTATGATTTTAAAGGTATTTATAATATATGGGAGAAAAACATCAATCTTTTTAGTGGAGATAGCAGAAAAGATATTGAAGAAACCATAGAGATTTCAGATTTAGGTTCATCCGAATTGGATAAACTTGTAGGGCCAAAAGCTGCTAATACACTAAGAGAAGAAATAGAACTTGTTGAAGGTATTTATCCAGAATTTAACAAAGAGGAATACTTAAGTGGACAACAACAACCTGTTTTTTTTGGGTCTGCTTTAAATAACTTCGGTGTTAGAGAGCTATTAGATTGTTTTATTGAAATAGCGCCTAAACCAAGACCAAAACACAGTGAAGAACGGTTAGTAGAGCCTAAAGAAGATAAGTTTACAGGATTTGTATTTAAAATCCATGCAAACATGGACCCAAATCACAGAGATCGTTTAGCTTTTATAAAAATTGTTTCAGGGAAATTTGAAAGAAACAAACCTTATTTGCATGTTAGACACAACAAAAAAATGAAGTTCTCTAGCCCTAATGCTTTTTTTGCTGAGAAAAAAGAAATTGTAGATATATCCTATCCTGGAGATATTGTAGGATTACATGATACTGGAAATTTTAAAATAGGTGATACATTAAGCGAAGGTGAAATTATAAATTACAAAGGCATACCAAGTTTCTCTCCTGAACATTTTAGATACATAAATAATGCTGATCCTTTAAAATCTAAACAATTATTTAAAGGTATAGACCAGTTAATGGATGAAGGTGTTGCTCAATTATTTACATTAGAACTTAATGGAAGAAAAGTGATTGGAACTGTTGGAGCTTTGCAATATGAGGTAATACAATACAGATTAGAGCATGAATATGGCGCAAAATGTACGTATGAAAACTTAAATGTTTTTAAAGCATGTTGGGTTGACCCAAAAAATTCAAAATCTGAGGAATACAAAGAATTTGTAAGAGTTAAGCAACGTTTTTTAGCAAAAGACAAACAAAATCAACTAGTCTTTTTAGCAGATTCTCCATTTTCATTACAGATGACACAACAAAAATACCCAAACATTAAGCTTCATTTTACTTCAGAATTCGAATAAATTGAAAATGTATTTTATCGATAAATCTGTAATTTGTTTTTTTATAATTTATCGGTTTATAAATACATTTAATCATAAATAAGTTTATAAATTTTCACACCAACTAAAATTAAAATTTATTGAAACTTATAATTTGAAATTTAGTAATTAAGTAATTACGTTAACCTTCTTCCCAAGTACTTGATACTTATTAAAAAATTTGACAAAGAACTTTAAGAAGTTATTAACGAGTGAGTGTTTCCTTGGATTAATCTAGATTATTCAAAAAACAAACAAAGTAATTTAGCAAATAAAAAATGACCGTGAGGAGCATAAAATACTTATATAATGCGCCTCAAAAACAAGCTAGTTAAAAATAAAAAAAAGCCTTTTGAAGATTCAAAAGGCTTTTTTTTAAGCTTGACCAGTTGGCCCAAAATTAAGGGGAATTGGTGGCTGTTCATAATCTTTAATTTCACCGTGAGCATTTTCAAATCTAGCAACATTATCATTCAAAGCTTTTAGCAAACGCTTAGCGTGCTGTGGTGTTAAAATAATTCTAGATTTTACTTTGCTTTTTGGTATACCAGGCATAATACTAACAAAATCTACAACAAACTCTGAAACAGAGTGGTTAATAATAGCTAAATTAGAATATATGCCTTCAGCTATTTTTTCATCTAATTCTATATTTATTTGCCCTTGCTTTTTTTGGTTTTCATTATCGTTTACCATAATAAATAGTCTCTAAAAAAAAGCATTCCCGCTAAAGCGGGAATGACATTTAATTAATTATAATTTAATTCTTTTTTCACTTGCATCATTTGGTCAAACTCTTCTTTAGACCCTACGATAATGTCATTATAACGTCTCATTCCAGTTCCTGCTGGTATTCTATGACCTACAATTACATTTTCTTTTAAGCCTTCTAAATCGTCTACTTTACCTGCTACAGCTGCTTCATTAAGAACTTTTGTAGTTTCTTGGAATGAGGCCGCTGATATAAATGATTTCGTTTGAAGTGAAGCTCTTGTAATTCCTTGAAGTATTGGTGTAGCTGTTGCTGGTTTTGCATCTCTAGCTACCACAAGTTTTTTATCTTCACGACGTAAAATAGAATTTTCATCTCTTAATTCACGAGGTGTGATTATTTGACCGGCTTTAAGCGTTGATGAATCTCCGGCATCTTCAATAACTTTCAATCCAAATATATCATCGTTTTCTTTGATAAAATCTGCTTTATGAACTAATTGGTCTTCAAGGAATAATGTATCACCAGAATCAATAATTTGAACTTTACGCATCATTTGTCTAACAACAACTTCAAAATGCTTGTCATTAATTTTCACTCCTTGTAAACGGTAAACTTCTTGAACTTCGTTTACTAAATATTGTTGAACTGCTGAAGGTCCTTTGATATTTAAAATATCATCTGGAGTAACAGATCCATCAGATAAAGGCATACCTGCTTTTACATAATCATTTTCTTGAACAAGAATTTGATTAGATAATTTTACTAAGTATTTTTTAACTTCACCTAACTTAGATTCAACTACGATCTCACGATTTCCTCTTTTAATTTTTCCAAAAGAAATAACACCGTCAATTTCACTTACAACTGCAGGATTAGAAGGGTTACGTGCTTCAAACAACTCCGTAACACGTGGTAAACCTCCTGTAATATCACCCGCTTTTGCAGATTTACGAGGAATCTTAACTAATATTTTACCAACAATAATTTTTTCTCCATCATCAATCATTAAGTGAGCACCTACTGGTAGGTTATAAGAACGAATTGTTTCTCCTTTACTATCTTCAATATGAAGTGTTGGAATAAGTTTTTTATTTCTAGATTCAGAAATTACTTTTTCTTGGAAACCAGTTTGTTCATCTATTTCAACTTGGTATGTCATACCTTGTTCGATGTTTTCATATTTTACTTTACCAGCAAATTCTGAAATAATAACACCGTTGTATGGATCCCAAGTACAAACAATATCTCCTTTACTTAATTGATCTCCACTCTTAACATAAATAGTAGATCCGTATGGTATATTGTTAGTACTCAATAGAATACCAGTTTTCTTATCTGTTAATTTAAGCTCAGATGTTCTAGAAATAACAATATCAATATCATTACCCTCACTATCTTTACCCTTAACTGTTTTTAAATCTTCAATCTCTGCTATACCATTAAATTTAACAGCTAATTTATTTTCTTCAGAAATGTTACCAGCAATACCACCTACGTGGAATGTACGAAGTGTTAACTGAGTACCAGGTTCACCAATAGACTGTGCAGCCACTACACCAACAGCTTCACCACGTTGAACCATTTTACCAGTAGCAAGGTTACGCCCGTAACATTTAGCACAAATTCCTTGTAAAGCTTCACAAGTTAAGGCAGAACGCACTTCTATACTTTCTATAGGTGATTCTTCTATAGCTTTAGCTATTGGGTCTTCTATTAATTGACCAGAAGCTACTAACAACTCTTCAGTTAATGGATTATAAACATCATTTAATGATACACGTCCAACTATTCTTTCTTCTAAAGTTTCTACAACTTCATCATTTTTCTTTAGTGGCTCTACTTCGACACCTCTTAATGTACCACAATCCTCTGTATTGATAATAACATCTTGAGAAACATCAACTAAACGACGAGTTAAATATCCAGCATCCGCAGTCTTAAGTGCTGTATCGGCAAGACCTTTACGAGCTCCGTGAGTTGAGATAAAGTATTCTAAAATTGAAAGACCTTCCTTAAAGTTAGAAAGAATTGGATTCTCAATAATTTCTCCACCTCCTGCATTAGATTTTTTAGGTTTTGCCATTAATCCACGCATACCTGTAAGCTGACGAATCTGTTCTTTAGATCCACGAGCTCCAGAATCAAGCATCATAAATACCGAGTTAAATCCTTGTTGATCTTCACGGATACGTTTCATAGACAATTCTGTCAATTCAGCATTCGTAGAAGTCCAAATATCGATAACTTGGTTGTAACGTTCGTTATTTGTAATGAGACCCATATTATAGTTACCCATAATACCATCAACAAGTGAGTTAGCCTTATCAATCATTCCTTGTTTTTCTGGTGGAATGATTATATCACCTAAACTAAATGATAAACCGCCTTGGAATGCAAATTTGAATCCAAGGGTTCTAATAGCATCTAAGAAATCTGCAGTTTCAGGAACAGAAGTTGCTTTAAGAATATTACCAATAATATCTCTTAAAGATTTTTTAGTTAAAACTTGATTGATATATCCGGCTGCTTGAGGAACGTGTTGATTAAATAATACACGACCTACAGTGGTTTCAACAATCATTTTATCTAACTTACCATCTTCATTAATATCGATAGTACGAACTTTAATTCCTGCATTTAAGTCAACTTTCTTCTCGTTAAAAGCGATTTCTACTTCTTCTGGAGAATAGAATGTTAAACCTTCACCTTTTACTTTTACTTCAGGAGTAGATTTACGTAATTTGGTCATATAATATAAACCAAGTACCATATCTTGAGAAGGTACAGTAACTGGTGATCCGTTTGCTGGATTTAATATATTATGAGATGCCAACATTAATAATTGACATTCTAAAATTGCTTCTGGTCCAAGTGGTAAATGAACTGCCATTTGATCCCCATCAAAATCCGCATTAAAAGCTGTACAAACTAATGGGTGTAACTGAATAGCTTTCCCTTCAATAAGTTTTGGTTGAAAAGCTTGTATACCCAATCTGTGTAAAGTAGGGGCACGATTAAGTAATACTGGATGTCCTTTAAGAACATTTTCCAAGATATCCCAAACCACTGGCTCTCTTTTGTCTATAATTTTCTTAGCGGATTTAACTGTTTTCACAATACCTCTTTCAATTAATTTTCTGATAACGAAAGGCTTGTATAATTCAGCTGCCATATTTTTTGGTAATCCACATTCGTGTAATTTTAATTCTGGCCCAACAACAATTACCGAACGTGCAGAATAATCAACACGTTTACCAAGTAAGTTTTGGCGGAAACGACCTTGCTTACCTTTTAAAGAATCTGATAACGATTTTAAAGGTCTATTAGAATCGGTTTTTACAGCGGATGATTTACGTGTATTATCAAATAATGAATCAACTGACTCTTGTAACATACGTTTTTCATTCCGTAAAATTACTTCAGGTGCTTTAATCTCAACAAGTCTTTTAAGACGATTATTACGAATAATTACACGACGATATAAATCATTTAAATCTGAAGTTGCAAAACGACCACCATCTAACGGCACTAAAGGACGTAATTCTGGTGGGATGATTGGAATAACTTTCATAATCATCCATTCAGGACGATTTTCTCTGTTGTTATTAGATTCACGTAAAGACTCAACAACTTGTAAACGTTTCAAGGCTTCAGTTTTACGTTGTTTAGATGTTTCAGTATTAGCTTTATGACGTAATTCGTAAGACAATGCCTCTAAATCAATTCTCGCTAATAAATCAATTAAACATTCAGCACCCATTTTAGCTAAAAACTTATTTGGATCTATATCATCTAAATACTGATTATCTTGAGGAAGTGTATCTAAAATATTTAAATACTCTTCTTCTGTAAGGAAATCTAATTTCTGTAAAGGTTCACCTTCTTCATTTTTAGCATTACCTGGCTGTATTACTACATAACGTTCGTAATAAATTATCATATCTAATTTCTTAGATGGTAACCCAAGTAAATAACCAATTTTATTTGGTAATGAACGGAAATACCAGATATGTGCAATAGGAACAACAAGGTTGATATGTCCTACTCTATCACGACGTACTTTCTTTTCAGTTACTTCTACCCCACAACGGTCGCAAACAATCCCTTTGTAACGGATTCGTTTATATTTACCACAAGCACACTCATAATCCTTTACAGGACCAAAAATACGCTCACAGAACAAACCATCTCTTTCAGGTTTGTGAGTTCGATAATTGATAGTTTCTGGTTTTAAAACTTCACCTCTAGATTCTGCTAATATAGATTCTGGCGATGCTAAACCAATTGAGATTTTATTAAATCTTCTTACTGTATTCTTATCTTGTTTTCTTGCCATAATATATGGTTGAAATGAATTTATTAATTAACTACTCCTCTAATCTGATGTCTAAACCTAAACCTTTCAATTCGTGCATAAGTACATTGAATGATTCTGGTAAACCTGGATCTGGCATTGGCTCACCTTTTACAATAGCTTCGTATGTTTTAGCTCTACCAATTACATCATCAGATTTTACAGTTAAAATCTCACGTAAAGTACTTGATGCTCCATAAGCTTCAAGTGCCCATACTTCCATCTCACCAAAACGCTGTCCACCAAATTGTGCTTTACCACCAAGAGGTTGTTGTGTTATTAATGAGTAAGGTCCTATAGAACGTGCATGCATTTTATCATCTACCATATGTCCTAATTTCAACATGTAAATAACACCAACTGTTGCCGGCTGATCAAAACGCTCACCTGTACCACCATCATATAAGTAAGTATGTCCGTATCTTGGTATTCCTGCTTCATCAGTTAATTCGTTAATCTGATCAATAGTAGCACCATCAAAAATAGGTGTTGCATAAGTACGGCCTAATTTTTGACCTGCCCAACCAAGAACAGTTTCATAAATCTGGCCAATATTCATACGAGAAGGTACACCTAATGGATTTAAAACAATATCTACAGGTGTTCCATCTTCTAAGAAAGGCATATCCTCAGCACGCACAATACGTGCTACAATACCTTTATTACCATGTCGTCCTGCCATTTTATCACCAACTTTAAGTTTACGCTTTTTAGCAATGTATACTTTAGCAAGTTTAATGATACCTGCTGGTAGTTCATCACCTACAGAAATAGTAAACTTCTCACGTCTTAAAGAACCTTGTAAATCGTTTTCTTTAATTTTGTAATTATGAATTAAATCAGCGACTAATTGATTTGTATGATCATCTGTTGTCCATTTTCCAGAAACTAAATGTGCATAATCATCAACAGCATTTAACATTTTTAAAGTGAATTTTTTACCTTTTGGCAATACTTCTTCGCCTAGATCATTATGAATACCTTGTGCTGTTTTACCATTTACAATGTTGAATAACTTGTCGATTAAGACGTTTTTCAAATCGTCAAACTTAGCATCATAAATACCTTCTAATTGTAAGATATCATCCTTATCTTGAGCTCTCTTACGCTTATCTTTTACAGCTCTTGAGAATAATTTTTTCTCAATAACTACACCATTTAAAGAAGGAGATGCTTTGAGTGATGCATCTTTAACATCACCTGCTTTATCGCCAAAAATAGCACGTAGTAGTTTTTCTTCTGGTGTTGGATCGCTTTCACCTTTAGGAGTAATCTTACCAATTAAAATATCTCCAGGTTTAACTTCAGCACCAATACGAATCATTCCATTTTCATCTAAATCTTTAGTAGCTTCTTCTGAAACATTTGGAATATCGTTTGTTAACTCTTCATTACCTAATTTAGTATCTCGTACTTCTAATGAATATTCATCAATATGAATAGATGTAAAGATGTCTTCACGAACCACCTTTTCAGAAATCACAATCGCATCCTCAAAATTATAACCTTTCCAAGGCATAAAGGCTACTTTCATGTTTCTACCTAAAGCTAATTCACCTTTTTGAGTGGCATAACCTTCACATAAAACTTGACCTTTAGTTACTTTATCACCTTTAACCACAATCGGTTTTAAGTTGATTGAAGTTCCTTGATTGGTTTTTCTGAATTTTACTAGTTCATAGGTTCTAATATCACTATCAAAACTCACTTTTGCCTCATCTTCAGAACGCTCGTATTTAATTTGAATTTCTTTAGCATCAACATATAAAACTTCTCCATTTCCTTCCGCATTAATTAAAACTCGAGAATCTGAAGCTACTTGGCGCTCTAAACCTGTACCAACTATAGGTGCTTGTGGTAATAATAAAGGAACTGCTTGACGCATCATGTTAGACCCCATCAATGCACGATTAGCATCATCATGTTCTAAGAACGGTATTAAAGAAGCCGAAATAGATGAAATTTGATTTGGTGCAACATCTGTATAATGAAGTGCCGTTGGATCAATTACAGGGAAGTCTCCTTCCATTCTAGCAATAACCTTATCATGCAAAATCTTACCTTTTTCATCAACTTTAACAGTTGCTTGAGCAATTAATTTTTCTTCTTCCTCTTCTGCACTTAAGTATACTGGTACCCCTTTAATATCTACAATACCATTTGCAACTGGACGATAAGGTGTTTCAATGAATCCCATACCATTCACTTTAGCAAATACTGAAAGTGATGAAATTAAACCAATATTTGGTCCCTCTGGGGTTTCAATAGGACATAAACGACCATAATGAGTATAATGAACGTCACGAACCTCAAAACCTGCTCTTTCTCTTGAAAGACCTCCAGGTCCAAGAGCTGATAAACGACGCTTATGAGTAATCTCTGCTAATGGATTTGTTTGATCCATGAATTGAGATAACTGATTAGTTCCAAAGAAAGAATTAATTACCGACGATAAAGTTTTAGCATTAATCAAATCAATTGGTGTAAACACCTCGTTGTCACGAACATTCATACGTTCACGAATTGTACGAGCCATTCGTGCTAAACCAACTCCAAATTGTTGAGATAATTGCTCGCCAACTGTACGAACACGACGGTTAGATAAGTGATCAATATCATCAATCTCTGCTTTTGAGTTGATAAGCTCGATTAAATATTTTATAATAGTAATGATATCTTCTTTGGTAAGCACTTGCTTATCCATTCCAATATCTAAACCTAATTTTTTATTCATTCTGTAACGTCCAACTTCACCTAAAGAGTAACGTTGGTCTGAGAAGAACAATTTATCAATTATTCCACGTGCTGTTTCCTCATCTGGTGGTTCTGCATTACGTAATTGTCTGTATATATGTTCAACAGCCTCTTTTTCAGAATTTGTTGGGTCTTTTTGAAGTGTATTATGAATGATGGCATAATCTCCTTGCTCAGTACTTTCTTTATGTAAAAGAATAGTCTTAACATCAGCTTCAATAATTTCTTCTATATTATCTTTATCTAATATGGTATCACGGTCAAGCACAATTTCATTACGCTCGATAGATACTACTTCTCCAGTATCTTCATCAACAAAATCCTCATGCCATGTATTTAATACACGAGCTGCTAATTTTCTACCTGTATATTTTTTTAATCCGGTTTTAGAAACTTTAATTTCTTCAGCTAAATCAAAAATTTCAAGTATATCTTTATCACGTTCAAAACCAATTGCACGGAAAAGCGTTGTTACTGGTAATTTTTTCTTTCTATCAATGTATGCATACATTACCTGATTGATATCTGTAGCAAATTCAATCCAAGAACCTTTAAAAGGAATTACTCTAGCTGAATATAATTTAGTTCCATTAGCATGGAAAGATTGACCAAAAAATACACCAGGTGAACGGTGTAATTGTGATACAACAACACGCTCAGCACCATTAATAACAAATGTACCACTAGGAGTCATATAAGGTATTGTACCTAAGTACACATCTTGAACAATGGTCTCAAAATCCTCATGTTCAGGATCTGTACAGTATAACTTTAATCTAGCTTTTAGCGGAACGCTGTAAGTTAATCCTCTTTCAATACACTCTTCAATAGTATATCTTGGTGGATCTACGAAGTAATCTAAAAATTCTAAAACGAATTGATTACGAGAATCTGTGATTGGAAAATTTTCCATGAAGGTATTATATAAACCTTCATCACCTCTTTCTTCAGACTTAGTTTCTAGTTGGAAAAAATCCTGGAAGGATTTAATCTGAATATCTAAGAAATCAGGATATTCTGTTCTATTTACAATAGAGGAGAAATTTAATCTTTCAGCTTGTGTGGATAACATCAATAGACGGAATTTTGATTAAAAAAAATTGTTAAATCGTATATAATGATTATATACGCAAAATGGTTTAGGTCTTAAAGAGCATTCTCCAGACCTAAACCTTAATGTTGTTGAGTTTTAAAGCTTATTTAAGCTCAACCTCAGCTCCTGCTTCTTCTAAAGATGCTTTTAAAGCTTCAGCTTCATCTTTAGAAACACCTTCTTTGATTGGGCTAGGCGCACCATCAACTAATTCTTTAGCTTCTTTTAAGCCAAGACCAGTTAATTCTTTTACTAATTTCACAACTGCCAATTTAGAAGCACCTGCAGCTTTTAGTATTACATCAAATTCAGTTTGAGCTTCAGCAGCATCTTCACCACCTGCAACAGGTCCAGCAGCTACAGCCACAGCTGCAGCAGCAGGCTCGATACCATACTCATCTTTTAATATAGCAGCTAACTCATTTACTTCTTTTACTGTTAAGTTAACTAATTGTTCTGCGAAATCTTTTAAATCTGCCATTTTTCTATCGTTTTTAATAAATTTTAATAATAATATATTTGTAATAAAGTGCGTAATATTTAATACTATCCTTCTTTTTCAGATAGTGTTTTAATAATTCCAGCTAATTTTCCACCACTTGACTTAAGTGCGGAAACAACATTTTTAGCAGGAGATTGTAATAATCCAATGATTTCTCCTAATAATTCTTCTTTAGATTTGATATCAACTAACATATCTAAAAGGTTGTCTCCAATGTAAACTGATTCCTCAATAAACGCTCCTTTTAATAAAGGTTTGTCTGATTTTTTACGGAACGTTTTAATTAATTTAGCTGGCACATTACCTGTTTCAGAATACATAACTGATGTATTCCCTTTTAAAACTGAAGGAAGATCTCCAAAATCTCTTTCGGATGCTTCCATTGCTTTTTCAAGTAATGTATTTTTAACAACTGCTAACTTTACGTTTGCTTTAAAACAAGCGCGACGTAAATCCGAGGTAGTAACAGCATTTAATCCTGAAATATCAGCTAAATAGATATTTGCATTACTAGCTAATTCTGCAGTTAACTCCTCAATTACTTGTGATTTTTCTTGTCTTGTCATAATAAAAGTTTTAACTTAATTAACTAATTTTAGGATCAACAGAAATACTTGGGCTCATAGTAGAAGATATAAAAATACTTTTCACATATGTACCTTTTGCAGTTGTTGGTTTTAGTTTAATTAATGTTTGTAATAATTCATTTGCATTACCTGCAATTTTATCAGCACTAAATGATGCTTTACCAATAGCAGCGTGTACAATACCAGTTTTATCAACTTTAAAGTCAATTTTACCAGCTTTCACTTCTGTTACAGCTTTAGCTACATCCATTGTTACAGTACCAGTTTTTGGGTTAGGCATTAAACCACGAGGACCTAACACACGTCCTAGAGGACCTAATTTACCCATTACACTAGGCATTGTAATAATAACATCAACATCGGTCCAACCGTTTTTAATCTTATCTAGATATTCATCTAAACCAACATAATCAGCTCCTGCTTCTTTTGCTTCAGCTTCTTTATCTGGTGTTACTAATGCTAATACTTTCATGTCTTTTCCAGTTCCGTGAGGAAGTGATACTACACCTCTCACCATCTGGTTTGCTTTACGAGGATCTACTCCTAAACGCACAGCTATATCTACTGATGCATCAAATTTAGTATTAGTAATTTCCTTAACTAATGATGATGCTTCAACTAGAGAATAAACTCTACCTTTTTCAATTTTCGCTAAAGCTTCTTTTTGCTTTTTTGTTAATCTTGCCATTTTTTAATGTCTTTAATAGATTAATTTGGTGCGTTTCCGGTAACGGTTATACCCATTGACCTTGCGGTACCAGCAACCATTCTCATAGCAGCTTCAATAGTAAATGCATTTAAATCTACCATTTTATCTTCTGCTATAGTCTTGATTTGATCCCATGACACTTTAGCTACTTTTTTTCTGTTCGGTTCTCCAGAACCTTTTTTTAACTTGGCCGCTTCTAATAATTGTACTGCAGCTGGAGGTGTTTTTATAACAAAATCAAAAGACTTGTCCTTATAAACAGTGATAACTACAGGCAATACTTTACCTGGTTTATCTTGGGTTCTAGCATTAAATTGCTTACAGAACTCCATAATATTAACCCCAGCAGCACCTAAAGCGGGTCCAACCGGTGGCGACGGATTCGCTGCACCTCCCCGAACTTGTAACTTAACTACTTTACCTATTTCTTTTGCCATTTTTAATAATTTAGTTCGATACGCTTCTTTAAAATTGGAAGCAAAAGAACGTATCTTTTATATAGTGTAACAATTATTATACTTTTTCTACCTGCATATAACTTAGCTCTAATGGTGTTTTTCTACCAAAAATCTTTACCATTACTTCAAGTTTACGCTTTTCTTCATTTATTTTTTCTATCGTACCATCAAAGCCATTAAAAGGACCATCAATAACCTTAACAGTTTCACCTTTAGTAAAGGGAATTGAAACATTAGAACTTTCATCAACTGATAGTTCATCAACTTTACCTAACATTCTGTTAACTTCAGATTGTCTTAATGGCACTGGATCTCCTCCTTTTGTTTCACCCAAAAAACCAATAACATTAGTTACAGATCTTATTATATGAGGAACTTCACCAGTTAAATTAGCTTGTACCATTATATATCCTGGAAAAAAAACTTTTTCTTTATGAATTTTTTTTCCATTACGAATTTGAATAACACGTTCAGTTGGAACTAATACTTGATCAACATAATCTTGTAGTCCTAACCGAGCAATTTCATTCTCTATGTAAGTTTTAATTTTATTTTCTTGACCACTTACAGCTCTAACAACATACCATTTTTTTTCACTAACCTCAGACATAAACTTTTTTTTTAACCGTTAATCCATTGAAAGTAAAATGCAATGACTTTGCTGAATACTGTGTCAACACCCCATATAGCAAGTGAAAATATAATTGAAAAAACAGCAACTAAAACAGTTAAACTTTGTGACTCAGCCCATGTTGGCCAAGTAACATTGTTTTTTAGTTCTCCAAATGATTCTTTTATATAATTTACAAATCCAGCCATTTTATTATTTCTTTATTGACACGAATTGAAAAAAATTCAATTCAATATAATAGGTAATACTTTTTATTTGCACGGGTTGGGAGACTCGAACTCACGACACCTGGTTTTGGAGACCAGTGCTCTACCAACTGAGCTAAACCCGTAAACATAAGTCAAGGTATTCCGGAAAACGGAATACCTTAGCTTATAATTTATTTAAACTAAATTAGTCTAATATCTCAGTTACTTGACCAGCACCTACTGTTCTACCTCCTTCACGGATTGCAAAACGCAAACCTACAGTCATAGCTATTGATTGAATTAATTCAACTGTAATAGTTAAGTTATCTCCAGGCATAACCATTTCAACTCCATCAGGAAGCGCAATGTTTCCAGTCACATCAGTTGTACGAACGTAAAACTGTGGACGATAGTTATTATGGAATGGAGTATGACGACCACCTTCTTCTTTTTTAAGTATATAAACCTCTGCTTTAAATTTTTTGTGTGGTTTTACAGAACCTGGCTTAACAATAACCATACCTCTTGAGATTTGAGTTTTCTCAATACCTCTTAATAAGATACCAGCATTATCTCCAGCCTCACCTCTGTTAAGAATTTGACGGAACATCTCGATACCAGTAATTGTAGAAGTTAATTTCTCAGCTCCCATACCAATTATTTCAACAGGATCACCAGTGTTAGCGATACCAGTCTCAATACGACCAGTTGCAACTGTACCACGTCCTGTAATAGAGAATACATCTTCGATAGGCATTAAGAAAGGCTTATCAACTTCACGAAGAGGTTCTTCAATCCAAGTATCACAAGCTTCCATTAATTGCATAACCGTATCAACCCATTTAGCTTCACCATTAAGCGCTCCTAAAGCTGAACCAGCAATAACAGGACCATTATCTCCATCATATTCATAGAAAGATAATAAGTCTCTGATCTCCATATCTACTAATTCTAGTAACTCCTCATCATCAACCATATCCACTTTGTTCATGAATACAACCATACGAGGAATACCTACTTGACGCCCTAAAAGGATGTGCTCACGTGTTTGTGGCATAGGACCGTCAGTAGCAGCAACTACTAATATAGCACCATCCATTTGCGCAGCACCAGTAACCATGTTTTTCACATAATCCGCGTGACCTGGACAGTCAACGTGAGCGTAATGACGATTTGCTGTTGCGTATTCTACGTGAGATGTATTAATTGTAATACCTCTTTCTTTCTCTTCTGGAGCGTTATCAATTTGATCAAATGATCTCGCTTCTGATAAACCTGCATCAGCTAATACTTTAGTAATAGCAGCAGTTAAAGTTGTTTTACCGTGATCTACGTGTCCAATTGTACCAATGTTTAAGTGTGGTTTTGAACGATCGAAAGTTGCCTTTGCCATGTTTTAATTTTTAATCTTAGTTATATAATAATATTAGTGTATTCTATTTTATATTCAATAATATAGAGCCAATGACGGGAATTGAACCCGTGACCTCTTCCTTACCAAGGAAACGCTCTACCCCTGAGCTACACCGGCTTAAATATTAGAGCGGGAGACCGGGTTCGAACCGGCGACATTCAGCTTGGAAGGCTGACGCTCTACCAACTGAGCTACTCCCGCAATTATTTAAAATCCTTTAATTTAAAATCTCATTTTTATAAAAATGTGGGGAGAGCAGGATTCGAACCTGCGAAGACTTAGTCAGCAGATTTACAGTCTGCCCTCGTTGGCCGCTTGAGTATCTCCCCAATTTTAAATTAATTCACTCTTTTTAAAGAACTCAACTTTTTAATTAATAATTAAAAAGCTTTACTTTGAGCCGATGGAGGGACTCGAACCCACGACCTGCTGATTACAAATCAGCTGCTCTAGCCAGCTGAGCTACATCGGCGTTTTTCACACTTTTTAAAGCATAAAAAAGTCCGCTATTTCTAACGGACTGCAAATGTATAGATTTATTTTTTTATTCAAAACATTTTTGAGGAAATTTTAATGTAAATTTGATCTAAGCTTTTCTTTTCGCTTTTTTAGCTGTCTTTCAAGGGATGCGATTGCCATATCAGTACCCTCTTCAAAGGTTTTACACTGTTTTTTTACTACAAAACTATCACCGGGAACACTTACTTTAGCTTCAAAAATTTTATTTTCCTTGTCACTTGTATTTTCAACTTTAAGAAAAACGTCAGATTTAATGACTTTGTCATAGAACAAGTCTAACTTATCCATGCGCTTTTGGATAAAACTTATTAATTTTCTGTCTGCATGGAAATTTACTGATTGCGTGTTTACTTTCATACTACTCTTGTTTTGGTTAGACAATAATTCAAATACTATTTTTTACTTCTTGGATGTGCATTTATGTGCACTTTTTTTAATTCTGCTATACTATTATGTGTGTAAACTTGTGTAGCAGCTAAACTTGAATGTCCGAGAAGTTCTTTTACAGCATTTAAATCTGCACCTTGATTTAACAAATGAGTTGCAAAAGAGTGCCTTAGTATATGTGGACTCTTTTTTACTTTTGAAGATGCCTTACTAAAATAATCAATTATTATTCTGTAAACAAGTGTTTCGTAAATTTTAATTCCTTTTCTTGTTAAAAACAGACTTTCATCGTTAATAATATTTTCAAGTTCGCTCCTTAAATTTAAATAATTTATTAAAGTTTCTACAACTGAATTTAATAACGGAATAATGCGTTCCTTATTTCTCTTTCCTAAAACTTTTATTGTTTTATTATGTAAATCTATACTAGTCAATTTTAAATCTATCAACTCAATACGCCTCATTCCAGTTGAATAAAATAGCTCTATAATGAGTTTATCTCGAACACTTTCAAAATCTTTTCCAAAATTAAAATCATCTAACGCCAATTCTATTTCGGCTTCTGAAAATGGTACTTGTATTTTTTTACTTGTTTTAAGTGCTTTATGTTTTGATAATGGGTTGATATTAACACCCCCTACTTTTAAAAGAAACTTAAAGTAGGTATTGAGTGCTGACACTTTCCTGTTGATACTTCTATTTGATATGCCTTTTTCAACTAATAACACAATCCAACTTCTTATTTGTGCATAGTTGATATTTATAATTGAATTTATTCCATATTCAATTTTTATAAATTCTGAAAACGCTTCTAAATCATTTTGATAAGCCTTTACAGTAAGTTTTGAATAATTTTTTTCTAGAAGTAAGTAATCTGTAAATGATTTAAAAGACATGTTTTAATGTATAGTAGTATGATAAAAATACAGCTATTATTTCGTTTTTGTGAAAAAAAAATCCCACTTAAAAGTGGGATTTTATATTATTAAGGGTCAATTATACTTCTTCAGCATCTCTTAAACCTTGAATGTATTGCGCTTTTTGTATTTGTGCTCTACGTTCTACAGATGGTTTTGTAAACTGCTTGCGTGCTTGTAATTGACGTTTAGTTCCAGTTTTATCAAACTTACGTTTGAAACGCTTTAGCGCTCTATCTATATTTTCTCCTTCTTTAATTGGTATTATTAACATAGTATCTTAACCTCCTCTCTTTTTGAATTTTCAGGATGCAAATATAAAAACTAAATTATAATTTGCAATACTTAAAATAATAATTTTTACAGTTTAAAAATGAAGCTAAAATTTACTGTTTAAAATTCTATATTTGGTATAGAAATAAAATAATCAAATCATATGAAGTCTCTTACCATTTCCTTGTTAATTATTTTAAATACTTCAATATTCATCCAGAGTCAAACTATTGATTTTTCAAACTTAAAAAATTTAAATATCCGAAATGTAGGACCTGCCAACATGAGTGGTCGAATTACGGCTATTGATGTCCTAAATAGTAATCCTAAAATAATGTATGTTGGTGCCGCATCTGGTGGTGTTTGGAAATCAGAAAATGGTGGCTCAGCCTGGATACCTGTTTTTGATGATCAGCCTACTCAAAATATAGGCTCCATTGCTATCCAACAAAATAATGCGGACGTTATATGGGTTGGAACTGGAGAAGGAAATCCAAGAAACTCTATGAATCTAGGGATGGGTGTTTTCAAAAGTATAGACGGAGGAAAAACATGGAAAAACATGGGACTAGAGAAAACTAAGACTATACACAGAATTATAATAGACCCTGAAAATGAAAACACTGTGTACGTTGGTGCTATGGGAGATCCTTTTAACCCTAACGAGCATAGAGGCTTATACAAAACTACTAATGGCGGACAAACTTGGAAAAAGGTTTTATATTCTAATGATCAATCTGGTATTGCAGATTTAGTTATGGATCCTGAAAACAATAATAAACTTTTTGCTGCTTTATATGAACACAGAAGAAGTCCATATTATTTTACATCTGGAGGATCTGGTTCTGGTCTTTTTGTGTCTTTAGACAAAGGTGAAAATTGGAAAAAAATATCAGAGTCTGATGGATTACCTTCTGGTGATTTAGGAAGAATAGGTATTAGTATTGCACCATCTAATACAAATCGAATATACGCTAAAATAGAAGCCAAAAAAAACGCCTTACATAGAAGTGATGATGGTGGATTGAATTGGTATTTAATAAATGATAATCCCAAATTTACTAACAACCGCCCATTTTATTTTCAAGATTTGGCAGTTGATTCTAAAGATCCAGATCGTTTATATAATATTTACCAACCATTATCAGTTAGCTATGATGGTGGAAAATCCTTTGACACAACACCGATGATTCCTGCTGATGAAACTAAAGGTATCCATGCAGATTTTCATGCTTTTTGGGTAAATCCAAATGACCCTAAACATTTTATAATTGGTGGTGATGGAGGACTTGGTATTACTTTTGACCATGGTAAGAGCTGGTATTTCCCTGAAAATATTCCTGTTGCACAGTTTTATCATATAGGTGTGGATAACGATAGACCTTACAATGTTTACGGTGGAATGCAAGATAATGGAAACTGGTCAGGTCCCGGATATACTTGGAAAAGGGGAGGAATAAGAACCTTATATTGGCAATATTTAGTTGGTGGTGATGGATTTGATATTTCCCCAGATTTGAATAATTCAAGATTTGGATATGGTTCATCACAAAATGGAGACCTATACAGATATGACAAATTAACTGGCTATTACGTTAGTATTCAACCACCTTCACCTAATCAAAAAACACGTTTACGTTTTAATTGGAACGCTGCCTTAGCAAGAGACCCTTTCAACATTGATAAAGCCTATTATGGTTCTCAATTTGTACATATAACTCATGATAAAGGAGCTAGCTGGGAAGTAATCTCACTGGATCTAACTACTAATAATCCAGAACATCAAAAAGCAGATTATGGTGGTCTGACTTTAGACGTATCTGGTGCTGAAATTTATAATAGTATTTTAACTATAGCTCCTAGCCCGATTGATAAGAATCTTGTTTGGGCAGGTACTGATGATGGACAAATTCAATTAACTAAAAATGGTGGTAAAACTTGGATCAATATAACTGAACAAGTAAAAGAACTACCAAAAGAGGGGTGGATTGCGCAAATCGTAGCTTCAAGATATGATAAAAAAATAGCTTGGATGGTTGTAAACAATTATAGGAAGGGAGACTACGCTCCATATTTATTTAAAACCGATGACTTAGGAAAAACATGGAAAAGACTGGTTAATGAAAATGACGCTAAAGGGTATGCACTAAGCTTCATACAAGATCCAATTGAACCAAATCTAGTTTTTCTTGGAACTGAAAACGGTTTGTGGATGAGTATGAACGAAGGCTTAAATTGGGTTCAGTTTAAAAATGGGTTTCCTTCTGTGTCAACAATGGATATGACAATTCAAGAAACAGAATCTGCCTTAATAGTAGGAACTTTTGGTAGAGCAATTTGGGTAGTTGATGATTTGTTGAGTCTTCGCGTAATGGCTGGTAATAAATTGAAACCTTTTATAACTGCTTTACCCATGAGTGATGCCGTACAAGTAAAGGGTTTATTTATTAATCCTCCTGGAAATATTTGGACAGGTTTTTACACAACTTTCGAAGGAGAAAACAAAGTGTTTCAAGAAACAAAAATACCTTTTTATTTAACTAAAGTACCAGACTCAAGTGATTTAATAAAGGTAAATATCTATGATAATCAGGAAAAATTAATCAAGACATTGCAAGCAAAAAATTTTGATAAAGGATTAAATTATATTAACTGGAAGTTAGATGAGGAAGCAACTTCTTTATCTAAAAGAAGCCTTAATGATTATGACAAAGGTATTTCTGTTCTTCCTGGGGAATATAAGATTGAATTGAATTTTAATGGTATTAAAGACACAACTACGGTAAAAGTAATCTCAGATCCTAGATTTGATATGAATCCTGAAATTGATAAGGAATTATATCTTTTTAGAAAACAAATTGATAAGCAGGTTCGAAATCTAACAAATATTCTTCAAGATATTGATAACAAAAAAGATTGGGTAGAAAAGATTATAAAATTGAGAATGGAAAAAGATATTCCAGAAACTGACACCTTATTAAATTCAACAAAAGAAATGCTAACTGCATTAAATCAAATTAGAACTAAAGGTGAAGTTCCAAAACCAGAAAGACAACTTGGAGCATGGCAATCTTTTGAAAAATCACCTCATTCAAAATTACTCGATGTTCTGCGTATTGCTATGGCACAAACCAGTATGATATCGGAACAACATAAACAGGTGCTTGAGGAAGCTACCAAATCTATTGATTTATTCTCAAAGGAAGTCAACACTTTCAATAATAAGATTTGGCAACCATTTGAAGCATCAATAAAAATATATGGTATAAATTTAACCCAAGATTAATTTTTTTTAGAATTGATTAAATTATTACAGCTTCTGCTTCTATTTCAACTAAATAACCATCACCAACTAGTTTAGCCTCTACTAGAGTGTTTGCTGGATTTATTCCACTAAAACGCTCACCATGTGCTCGAGCAACTGGTTCCCATTGAGCTATATTATTTACAAAAATCCTTGTACGGACTACATCTTTTAAAGTACCTCCTAAAGATGTTATAGCACCTTCAATTTTATCAATAATAAAATGGGTTTGAGCAGAAGGATCGTTTCCACCTATCATTAAACTGCCATGGGTAGCAGTTGTACCAGAGACATGAATTCTATTTCCTTCTTTAATTGCTCTACAATATCCGGCAAATGCTTCCCATTCAGTTCCGCTAAAAATTTGTTCTCTATTTTTTCCTGTTTTAATAGAATTGAATGCCTTTGGAATAGTTTCTAGATGATGGCTAAGATCTCCAGATGCTGTTAAAAAAGGTGGTTTTCTATACTCATCACCACACTCACCAGGTATCGGCTTGAGCAATTGTTGTGCTTTTTTAATAGCAGAAATATCTTCTGAATCTAACAACACATCTAATGTTCGTTTATTATCAAGAATATGTTCGCTCTCTCCAAGTCTTGCGCCAATAATTACTCCAGCTACCACTGGGTTTTCCAAAATATATCTACTAGCAACATTAGCAATAGATACGTTGTTCTTATCAGCTATAGTTTTTACAGTATTCAATAAATTTTGGTATAACTCCCATCCGCCTGAAGCATCAATAAATCTTTTGTACTTCATTTGAGACCACGTTACTAAATCTTCAAAACTTGGCTCTGGTTTATTGAGCCATCTATCAGTTAAAAATCCTCCAGCTAAAGTGCCAAATGCAAGTAATTTAACATTATACTGCTTACATACTTTCGCCATATTTTGGCTGGCACGCATATCAATAAGAGAATGACAAATTTGATTACTAACTATAGGGATACCACTAGCTAGTGCAATACGCAAATGGGCAGCATCAAAATTTGTTACACCTATATGCTTAATTAAACCTTCCTCTTTCAATTCTTTTAAATAAAAAAGTCCATCTAACCAACTAGGATCTGGATAATACCATGCATGAAATTGTAAAAGATCTATGGTATCTACCTGCATTCTTTGTAATGTTTTATTTACAGCATCCCGAACATCTTTCTTATTAATTTTACCGGGCTTAGGAACCCATTTTGTAAAAAGCTGAACACTGTTTTTATCTTTAATATCTTTCCTAAAAATTCCAGAAATAACTTCACTAGAACCATAATGATCTGCCATATCAAAAGTTGAGAAACCATTATTCAGATAAGGTAGCATGAATTTTGATGTCTCTATAGAATTTAGAGTTTTCCCATCTCTTTCCATATCAGCAATTTGCCAAAGTCCAGTAATAATTTTTGAAATTTCAAGCCCTTCAGCTAAAGTAGATTTTTCTTGCATATTTTATTCTTCAGGTAGTTTTAAAAATTTTTCAGAAAGGTTACTATTACTTTTTGATAATTTTCTCCATTTATAAAGGAAAACCAAACTAGCCAATACCATAACAATCATCCATATTGAAGTTGAATGAAAATACCAAGCATCAGTCTCTGCTGTTAAATCCTTATATAAATGAATTGATAAGAATGCTGTTAAGGTTATAATCCCTAACCAACCAATAACTAGTTGTAAATTTCTATTTTTTATTACCACTATGTACTTTGCTAATTGAGGATTTACTTTATTGATAAAAATAAGAGTCACACACATTAATAAGAAATTAACCATCATAGAGGTAACCATAATATCTATTCCTAAAAAGAAATCTCCAGCAAAATGAGATCCTAAAACACCAATACTCGCAATAATACCTGCTATTAAAAGCGCCATATAAGGTGTATTATTTTTTGGGTGAATTTTAGATATTGATGAAGGAAAAATACCGTCTTTTGCCCAAGCAAACATGAGTCTGGATACAGATAATAACATGACTGGAAGATCGTTAATTAAAGCAATTGCTGCTCCAATCAAAATAGCTACTCCCAAACCCGATGGCAGTAAATAACTTAACAAACCAGGAGCCGTTATATCATTTTGAATAGACTCAGATGCAACAAAACTCCAAGGTACCGCATTATAAACAGCAGCTGCAAATAAAAAATAAAAACATCCAACCCCAAGAATAGCTAGTAATATAGCCTTAGGTATTAATTTTGTTGGATTTTTAGCTTCTCCACCAGCTTGTGCAATGGAATCAAATCCAATAAAGCTTGAAAAAAGCAAAGCTGAAGCTGAAAGAAAAACTCGCCAATCAAAGTCAATTTTAGAAATAATTTCAAAACTTCTATCTTCCTTTAGCTTTAGTGCTAATAAAAAATCGTTGGTGTCGTAACTGAAACCAGCTATAATCACAATGGCTCCTAAACCGAACATCAAAAACATCATCGGTAATAAAATATTTTCATATGATTTTACCCCTTTAATATTTATCCAAACAAAAAACCAAATCAGTGTTAATGCAAGTATTACTTGAATCCAACCAATTTCAAGTAATTGTGAGAGTGTGTCAAAACCTAAATTTATAGTAACATCTCTTATAAAAGGAACAGTTATATAAGCTATGACACCTATGACTATACTTAGGCCAAACCACTGAGAAAAGCTAGCAACAAAACCTAGATATGGATTTAATCCTCGACTTGCATATATATAACTACCACCTGCTCTGGGCATTGCAGAGGCCAAAATACTATAAGCTAAAGCAGCTAAAATAGTTGGAATTGCTGCAAAAGCAAAAGCAAGCAAAACATAGGGGCCAATTCCAGGAACATTTCTATGTATCATAAATGGAACCACATTTATAGAGGCTCCAAGCATAGAACAAACTCCAGTTGCCGTTAAAGCAAGTAATCCCATTTGTCGAGTTAACTTTTTCTTTTTAGAGATACCCATTAAAAATATGGTTTATTTATAGCTTGAAAAATCATATTGTAAAGATTGTATTCAAAAAATAAAATGAATTTATAAACAGATTTCATTAAAACTTCTTGCCTGTTAACTCCCAACGACCTAAAGAAATGGGTATATTTCCTATAGAATTTAAAGAATCAAAAAACTCTTTTAAACTAAAAGACTCATTGTTAACCTCTTTAATTCTTGCAAATTCTGCCAAAGTATTTTCAATTAAATATTTGCCTGTTATATAACTTGTACCGTAACCAGGTTGCCTAAGATATAAATGTTGTTCAAAAAGAAGTAATTCTTTTTCTGTTTTCATCCAACCACGAGGAGTATACGTGGCGTGAATCCCTCCTGCCTGTTCCATTGTCATTTCATTAGCATGCGCATATAAAGATCCTAAACCTCTTGCAGCACGTTGTGCTATCATGATATAAACAATCTCTCTAGAACGTGGTTGATCATCATAAAGGCCAGCATCCATAAACATTTCTTCTACTGCAGTAGCCAAACCTTCATTTCTTGAATCAAAAATATTGTATAACAAAGCGCCTTTTCTGATGTCACTTTTGTTAGGTTCTTTATCCATTCTAGCTAATTCAAACCAATGATAAAAATGTGAATAAAGTGGTCTTTGGTCATAATGTGCAGTAATCCAAAAAAAGTTGCGTTTTTCTTTTGGTACAAATCTACCTAAATGTTCTCGAAGAGCAGGTTCAAAGTAGTCTTTAACTGAAAGTATATCATTTTTATCGAGAAATTCTATAAGACTTCTAGCCGAAGCGTCAGCAAGTTCATTATATTCCTCAGGACTACTAGCATCTGTAAGTTCTGGTAAATTTCTATTTCTGTGTTCTTCTAATTTTAAAGCAGACCAAGCTCTTGTTAATTCCCTTTTTAATAGCATCACTTCATCATCCCATGTTAAAGGCACTAAATGTACATTTTGAAGATACCATGTATAATTTTCTTTACCTATACCTGATAATCCAGTTTTAAAAACAGCTTGTTCCCTTAGCCATTTTACTAAGTTTTCTGTAGATTTTATGGCTGTATTTAATACTTTAAGCAATTCTTTATCTGTTGAAACTCCAGAGAAACTCTCAATATTTTTAAGGTCGTGCATTTGAGTTTCTATATCTCGAATGCCTGCAATCCATAAATCTTTTGCGTTACCCGTTAAATTTAATTGCGCTTGTTCATTTAAAGGTTTTATTACTTTTAAATCTGTTAATAATCGGTTTCTTTCACTTTCAATTAATGGAAAATTATAAGTCCATAATTCGGTTACCATATGATGCGTTGGACCTTCATGAGCAGGCACATCACTTCTATCTGTCCATAAAGATTTATAAAAAGCTGGATCTCTTTTCCAAGGTTTAAGAATACGATGATTAAAATCATAACCATTCATTTCTGCATTAACAATATGCCAATCTACTTGATTAGTTATTGTCCATCCAGATGTATCAATAGCTTTAAGTTTTTGTTGTAACAACTTAAAAGCATTCCATCTTGTTTCAAATGTTTCCTTGGTATAATCAGGAGCTCCATCTCTTAACGGTGGCTTTTCAAAAGCTCTCCATTCCTTAAAAAAAGTAACTAATCCGGGATATGTGTTGTTATTTTGAGCATAACAATTAGAATTTTGGGCTATAAAAAAAACTGCTAAAAGAAAGTTTAAAAAAGAAAACGTATAATGCTTCATCATATTTACTTAAAATCTTGCGAGTAGAGAATATCTCTAAAATTACGGATAAAAGATAATGATTTTTCTAAATTAAAACCACATGAAGTAGCCCTAAAACTTCAATTTATAAAATGAATTTAATGTTTCAGAAAAATCTAAAAATGAATAGAATGAAAATAATGATTAAACCTATTTAAATATAGACCTAGGTTGCTGGCTTGTACTCTTTTTTGTCTATAATTATTTTAGCCAATATTTCTCTTAATATTTCTGACGTTCCACCACCAATTGGACCTAATCTACTATCGCGAAGTAATCTTGCCATTGGGTATTCTTCCATGTAACCATAACCACCTAAAAATTGCAAACATTGATAAATAACCTCATCTGCCATTTTAGTTGATTTCAATTTAGACATAGTGGCTTCTTTTACAACATATTCCCCTTTATTTAATCTGTAAGCTACTGAATAATTAAACTCTTTACAAATTTCCATATCGGTATATAAATCTGCAATAGTATGCCTTAACGCTTGAAACGTATCAATAGTTTTTCCAAAAGCTTGACGCTCACTCATATATTTAAGGGCATATTCTAAAGCAAATTCAGCACGAGCATGTGCATTAATGCCCATTATTAATCGCTCTGAAGCAAAATGCTGCATGATATATGGGAAACCTTGACCTTCTTCTCCCAATAAATTTTCAATAGGGACTTTAACATTATCAAAAGCAATTTCACCTGTATCTGAAGCCTTCCAACCTAGTTTATCTAATTTGGTAGCAGTAATTCCTTTAATCCCCCTATCTAAAACGAATATGCTTATTCCTTTGTTACCTAGCTCTGGGTTTGTTTTAGCGGCTATTATTAAATAATCACTATAAACACCATTTGTTATAAAAGTTTTTGAACCATTTATAATGTAATGCTCACCCTCTTTAACAGCGGTAGTTCTCATACCAGCAACATCACTTCCTCCAAAAGGCTCAGTAATACAAAGACAGCCTATTTTATCTCCTAAAATACTAGGTAATAAATATTCTTGTTTGATAGCTTCATCACCTTCTGCATTTAAATGTGTCATTGCAAGATAAACGTGTGCCCAAATAGCTGCTGCAAAACCTCCTGAATTTACTTTTTGAAGCTCTTCAAGTAAAATTACAGTGTAAAACAAATCCAAATTCATACCTCCATAAACCTCAGGATAGTTGATTCCGAAGAATCCCATATCTCCAAATTTTTTCCAAATAAATCTATCTATTTTTCCCGTTTTTTCCCACGTTTCGATATGTGGAACCACTTCCTTTTGTAAGAAATCTTGAAGGCTTTTTCTAAAAAGATTATGCTCTTCTGTGAAGTACATGCTATTCATTTATTTTTTCTTTTTCAAGATGCAAATATAATTTAATTATCTCTATTTTATTTACAGGAAAGCCTTTTACTTTTATTAATTCATCAAGAGCTTTATAGCCTTCTCTCAATACGCGTTGCTCAATTATTTCATTCGCAAGATTATAATCTATGTGTTGAATTGTGACCAAATCATTTACGTTAGCTTTATTTAAATCTATTGTATTTATTTTTCTAGGTGATTTTACTGTAAATAGTTCAGTAATACTTTCGATGACTTCTGGTGTTAAACCATTAATATCTAGCAGTTGAATATCAGATATAAAGCCGCCTTTAAACTTATTACGGTATGCTATAATTTGTTTTGAATAATACGCTCCTACACCATTTACTGTCTGAAGATCTAATGCTGTAGCAGTATTTAAATCTTGCTTTTGAGCATAAGCTTTTGGCTTATTATTAAAGCTATATATTGTTTTTGAAGTTTGATTCTCATTAACCCATTCTGGAAATTTAAAATAAGGCGACATAGCATTTAATAAAGAATCGGATACTTTTGTGACTTCTTGAAATTGTTTTGTTGAGTTAATCCATTTATTTTGCTTTCGATAAGATAACAATCTGTCTATTTCTTCATTTGACATCCCTAAAACAGAACCTCTATAATCAGTTATATAATTTGGATTGAAAGGGAATATTTTAGGCTTACTTTCATTTAATTCAACTTGTTTTAGTGAATCAATTTCTTTTTGAAATTTTGATAATTGCTCGCTATTTAGCTGAATATTATCTGAACTGAAATCAACAAAAAAATAAAGAGTTTGTAAAATAATAATGATGCAAACCAATAATAAAATCCCATTTCGTTGCTGTTTAGTAAACGTGAAATAGGATTTCATATAAATTAAAATATTTTAATCAACTAGTCTTGTATTGCTTCCTTTTTAAGATTGATAGCATCTAAATAACGTCTTAATTGTTTTTTAACAACTGGGAATAACAAGAATAATCCAACCATGTTCGGGAAGATCATTGCAAAAATCATTGCATCAGAGAATTTCCAAATTGAACCCATACTTGCTGCAGCTCCAATTACAACAAAAGTTAAAAATAATATCTTGTAAACCATATCTGCAGTCTTTCCTCTTCCGAATAAAAATTTCCAGGATTGTAAACCATAATAAGACCAAGAAATCATGGTTGATACTGCAAATAACACAACTGCTACAGTTAAGAATACGTTTGAATAAGGTATATATTCGGCAAACGCTTTAGATGTAATTCCAGCACCTTCAAATGGTAAACCATCAATAAAAACTACTCCTGAACCATCTCCTCCATACTCAAAAAACCCACCGAAATTAAATATTACAATAACTAAAGCGGTCATTGTACAGATGATAACTGTATCAATAAATGGCTCTAACAAGGCAACTAAACCTTCAGAAGCGGAGTATTTTGTTCTTACTGCAGAATGTGCAATGGATGCTGATCCAGCACCTGCTTCGTTAGAAAATGCAGCACGTTTAAAACCTACCAATAAAACACCTATTAATGAACCTACGCCAAAGGCCGTTGGATTAAATGCTTCTTCAATAATTAAAGCTATAGCGTCATCAATTAATGAGAAATTAATTAATATGATGTACAAACAAGCGATAATATACATTAATGCCATAAAAGGCACTACTTTCTCAGTTACTTGAGCAATACGTTTGATACCTCCAATAATAATGATTCCAACTAAAGCAGCTAATACAAGACCTACAATAGCTCCTGCAGCAGTACTTTCCCAATTAAATAACTCCTTTATTACAATAGTAGCCTGGTTAGATTGAGCTGCATTACCACCTCCAAAAGAACCACCAATACAAAAAGCTGCAAATATAGCAGCAGCTACTTTACCAAATGTTTTAAAACCTTTAGCTTTTAAACCTTTACTAATATAATACATTGGACCACCGTATACAGTTCCGTCAGGACCTACATCTCTATATTGAACTCCTAAAGTACACTCAACAAATTTAGTGGACATCCCTAATAAACCACAAATAATCATCCAGAATGTTGCTCCTGGACCACCAAGCGCAATAGCTAATGCAACACCAGCAATATTACCATTACCAACAGTACCTGAAACGGCCGTTGCTAATGCTTGAAAGTGAGAAACTTCACCATCAGAACTTTCATCCCTTATGGTATCAACAATATCACCATCTATAGCTAAATCATTTTTAATACTAACTAAATGCTCTTCAATATCAACATTTGATAAATCTTGACCTTGTGCTATACCATCTTCCCCATAAAGCTCTTTAGCACCATGTTTTTCTATATCTTCGTATTTACCTCTTACTGTGTTTATAGCAGTCCAGAAGTATCGAATGTTTGGAAAGCCAAAGTAAATAGTGAAAAATAAAGCACTACCAACTAATAATAAAAGCACAAAAGGAATTGTAATAGAATCACTTTGGTAAACAGGAAAGAAAATCATCGCTTCAAAAAAATCTGCAACTGGTGTAAATGCCTGATCTATTTTTTGATCAAGACCAATTTCTTCTTGTGCAAAGGTTATTATAGGGCATATTATTGATAAAATTGAAAGAAGATATTTCTTCATAAGTATTGAAATTAGTTAGTTTTTTATTAATTTTTTTATAATGAACGGCAAGATGCTAAAAAAAATTGGTTTTTTAAAAAAATGCTTGTTAAAATAGGCGTTTAAATCAATCTATATCATATTCAGAATTTAAAGCATCTATTTGTTCTGGTCGTCCTAAAACAATTATTTTTGAGTTTGGTTTGAGCTCTAATTCTGCCTCAGGATTTACAATATATTCTCCATTTTCATTTTTGTAACCAATAACCGTACACCCTGTTTTACGTCGTAAATCTAAATCTTTTATGGTTCTTACCGACTTAGTGTTGTATAATTTCTCAACAGCTATTTCTTCAATATTAATATTGGATTTACCTACTATTGAAAGATTATCTATAAACTCCATTAATCCAGGAACCACTACTAAAGACGCCATATGGTCTCCTCCAATTTTATCTGGCAAAATAACATTGTTTGCACCTGCAAATTTTAATTTATCGTATGAAGATTCTTGTGATGCACGACTAATAATATTCATATTTTTATTTAATTGTCTGGCAGATAACACCACAAATAAATTATCAGCATCATTTGGCAATGCTGAAATAAAACATCCTGCACGACTTACTCCTGCTTGCTCTAGAGTTTCATCTTCATTAGCATTTCCTATTACATACAAAACACCATCAACTTGAAGGCGTTCTTCCATTTCTTTATTTTTTTCTACTACTACAAAATGCTTTTTATAAGCCATAAGCTTGCTTGCAGCCTGTTTACCATTTCTGCCATAACCACAAATAACTACATGGTTTTTTAAGCTATCAATCTTTTTTTGCATTTTTTTATATTTTAATTCTTCAATATTGTTTTTACTTATGATGTATTCTGTAATAATCGAAAGTGCATAACCAACTATAACAACACTAGCTAATATTAAAAATATGGTGAAAACCTTTGATTTATCATCTAACGGAATGACTTCTCCATAGCCAACAGTAGTCATCGTAATTACAGTCATATACAAAGCATCAACCCAAGAATAGCCCGAAATTATTTTATAACCAGTAACGCCTATAAATAAAATAATTACTAGCAAAATTAATGCTGTGTAGATTTTGTTTCTAAAAAATTTTATAACTGGATTCATAAATCAAAAACCGATGAGCGTTTTGTGTACAATAAATCTTTTATTCGCATCCAAAATGCTAAAAACAAATATAAGGCAAACCCAAAACCAACCGTTACAAAAGTTAAATACATGAACGAGGTTCTAACAACCTTAGCTCTAATACCCAACCTATCTGCAATACGCTGACAAACGTAATAACCACGTTTTTGAAAAAAAAGTAAAAGTTTATAAATACTATTCATCCCGCAATTTAACTATAAAAATTTGATTTTACTCTAGCTTTTAAACTAACTAAATATCGACTTTGATAATTAATATGTTTTTGATAATTTTTTAATAAACTTTTTAAAAATTTTGTGAAATTATCGAATTCCCTACAGCACATTTTAAACATCTATTTTTATCGCAATAATGTGTTTTAAGTTGAATGAGTGCTTGAGAGTCTAGTGCAGAATTTGAAACTTTAATCAGATCATTAAAAGCATTGATGATGCTATTTTTTTCTGATTGAATTGTAGTTCCTAAACTCAAAATTAATTCATCTATATTTTCTCCTTTTTGTTTTGCATAACAAAATTTTAAAGGAATAATAGTATTTATTAATAACAAATCTACAAAAGATTTTGTAAGTAATTTAGTTGACGCTTTTGATACTTTTTGAAATGTGTAATGTGTTTCCCAATGGGCAGTTGTAGAAACTTTAAAAAGATCATAAAACCCTTGTAAAGTATTAATTTCTATAATTTTTGAAAACAAATTTTGATGCTTATAGTATAAACTTGATAATTGAGATATCCGAATGGTTGGAAAATTTGGAGGTCGTAATCTGAAAAACTGCATGGGTAAAACATGATTGTTTTCTAGCTTAAATTTCTGTTTTAAAAAAGCATATTCTTTTACTAACCCTAAATAATACAAATCTTGAAAGTCATCATTTAAAAAACCTGCTTGTCCAAATAATAAAGCTTCTAGTGTTTCAAGGTTGTTTTGGGTTTTTCTGATGACAGAAAAATCAATAGAATTTGCTAAACTAAAAAAGGAATCTCCGTTTACTTTAAGTCCAAAATTTTTAGTTAACATTTTAAATAACACTGCCTCCCAATCGTTTTGTGAAGCTTGTAAAAGCGCTTGTATAGTTTCAGATTTTTGCTCTAAACGCTCAAAATATAAGCGTTCTAACCAGTTTTTTATTAGAAAATCATCAACTGAAGCAAATTCAGTTTCACAATTAATCCAAGTATGCTTTTTATTAAAAAGCTTTTGGTAATTATTCAAAACATTATCAGCAATAAAATCCTTTAGTTGTAAAGTAGGTATAACCGTATTATCTTTTCTAAAAATTTCAGTATCATGTTCCCAAACTACATGTAAAATAACATTATCATAGGCTTTATCCTGTTCGTGATTGTGCAGAAACCAATCAGATGATTTTACATGAATTTCTACATTACCTGCCCAAAGTTGGATTCCTATTTTAAGTTTCGCATTAAAAAAATCTGGACCACTATTAAAATTATGTTCTCCAACCGATACTATTTCAATAGGTTCTCCAATTTGAGTTTTTAAGGTATTGGTTTGAAATTTTTTAAATTTCCATAAATAGTGGAGAAAATCTTCTTTCATGCTACTAATTTAAAATATTCTATAAAAATAATACTATAAACTTTTAAGTTGTTAAATTTGAACAAACAACTTGTTAATGGAGCAATTAACCCTTACAACACCAGCACTTTTATTTTCGGCAATTTCTTTAATTATGTTAGCTTATACCAATCGGTTTTTAGCCTATGCAGCAATCATACGAAACTTGCATGATAAGTATAAAAAGGAGAAAGATACTATTCTATTTGCGCAAATTAAAAATATTAAACAGCGTTTGTATTTAACACGATCTATGCAAATTTTTGGAATTTCTAGCTTATTACTTTGTGTTCTTACTATGTTTCTAATTTATGTAGAACTGCATATTGTAGCTGTTTGGGTATTTGGTTTTGCTCTTGTTTTACTCATATTATCATTAGCTTTTTTAATTTGGGAAATTCAAATATCTGTGAAAGCTTTAGAGCATCATATTAGTGATATTGAAAATGATGAAGCAAATTGATTTTATCAAAAAAAAATGAAAAAGGTTTAAGATTAAACATTAAAACGATTTCATTTTAAGTCGTTGTATCCAATTTTATGAATAAATTCCTTCGATAATAATATTTCTAATTTTAATATTGTCTTGTTCTAGAAAAATAGATAATAATTGGAATTAAAATTCGGAACTTAATGGAACTTGGGTTAAATTAGAAAGAGATTTCAACGGATATCTGATTTAAGAACCCTGGAACGGCATTAATAAATCAATTACCGTAAATAATGAAATAGACATTTATGATCTAAGTCAAGAAACTAATGATACTCTAAAGATTGATTCCATAAAAATACTAAACACACTAAATCAAATAGAATTTTCAGGAAATCACGAATTTTATTCAATTAAGTCAATTACGAAAGTTATTGATTTTGACAAGAAATTGTACCTTTTAAAATGGCAATTAACACCTAAAAACAATACTGACAACGTTATGAAAAAAAATGATGATGACCAGAAAAGACTTATAAGAGGATTTTAGATTTACAGAAAATCCTTTTGATTTTTAAAAAATCGCTGAAAAAGAGTTCCTTCCTATTGAGTGTGAATAGAATAAAAAACAAACAGTACAAAAGAACCAAGCTAAAAAATAAGCTATTTTAAGCTAATTTTGAAACAAAGTTTACGTTGTATAGCATTCCTAATTTACCTTACTAAAGTCCTCGTTAGCAAAATTTAACTATTCTTATATAAAAAACGTTAAATAGGCTTCTTCAATTTCATTCAAAGTAAACGCCTAATAATTTTGATAATAAACTATTAAATAAAAATTTTCACCTCTTTTGATATTATTTAACTATTAACATTTTGGAAATAGTATTTACTTTTAAAATATAAACTCCTGAAATAGTTTTTTTTGGTAATAAAATTTGAGTCGTTTTATCTTTGTCATCAAATATTATATCAAAATTAATCTGCCTACCATGTAGATCAAACAAACTAATAGCATCAAATTTTGTAGTATTTGATATATAAACTTCATTTAACAAAACCGGATTAGGATATACCAATATACTTTGAGTTGATTCTAAATTCAATTCAGAATCAAAATAAGGTAATGCGAAATTAAAAGCATTTATTCCAACTTCTTTACCAATAATCCTACCAGAAATATCATCAACTGGAGGATGTATACCTCCCCAGATACGAGAGAGACTTGTTTGATCAGAAGCATCTCTATATGTAGCCCATTGTAATTTCACATCAACTGATGGTCCTTTCTCAAAAACCAAAAATTCATCTTTCTTGGCTACAAATTCTCCCATACCACCGGGAAAAAAAGCATCTCCTGTTATTAGTGTCATAACTTCAGCTGCTGCTCTTGAAAATGTAGAATGTCCTGAAACAAAACCTGCAAATGGAGGTGTTACAAATGAAGGCCGCTGATATGGCCACCAATTTTCTGCTAAAATCCAACCCACACCAGCCACATCTGTATTGGCATCATTTATTGCATCATGCCCTAACCATGCATGTATTTTCATTTTACCAAGGTTTTCGTTATTATCGCCAATAAGCGGATCATTTTGTTGAATAACTTCAATAAAACCAGATACTAAAGGAATTCCACCTGGATTATAATTTATCAAATTTGGATCTGTACTTTGGCCTAATTCACTCATATAGCGTATGGCCGAAATTGGCCTAATATAATCAAACCAGCCCTTAATACCCCAAGCTGTTATAGCGGAATCATGCATAGCACCAGCTAAAATAAAATAAGCCTTTACATCCCATTCTAATGGAGGTAAAACATCTCCTATACCATTAAATTTTCTTTCAAATTTAGGGTGATCATTGACATAATTAAGTATTGTAAACCAATGTCCAGGTGGTGTTTCAGAATCTGGTCCATCAGCCCAAAACTCAGCTAAAACCCTTGTATAATCACCTCTAGGTACTAATTGGACTTCATAAGATGCTCCTGTTGAAGGATTCTCATTATGCCCATTACTAATATCACCACCATTATCGTAATCATAAAAATCAGAATAAACTGAATATGAATTTGGAAATAAATCAAAATCTATATTACCAATAGAATTTGGTGATATATCCCACATAACACCATCAGTTGCATCTAAATGTGAACTCCATTTAGCTACGAGTGTAAAATTCCATTTATATTGATCACTTGAAACATTTTGTGTAATAACATCTAATTGTGGAGGCATTTCTGGTAAGTGATATACATGAAAAATATTACCCTCTCTTTCTAATAAACTTTTGTTGTTCAGAGCAAATGGAAGTACTTTACCCCATTCAGGTCCTAAAAAACTGGGAGTTGAACCCGGAATAATATTATTACTCTGATCAATAAATGTATCAAAACTTAATGGTTGCCATCTATTTGGATTTATAATTCCTGTTGTTTGGTTAGGTAAGTTTAAACTAAGTGGCGGATTAACCGATTGGTAATAACTATTACTGTAATCATTAATTTCATTAGAACCATCAATTAAACCATAATTAATAAGTGTTGAACCTATATAATTACCTAATGCTGCGGCATCACCAGATTCATAATCTAATGTAGTATTATTTATATCATAACCCAATTGATTCATAATATAATCAAACCTCTTAAGGCTTTCAATCCCTCCTGGTGAATTAACAAATCGGTGAGTTAACAATCTATATGCTGCATAACTCATGGTTTTAGATATTGAAATATCATTTGATTCATTAGGTACAAAAATATTAAGCTTACTCTGAAATTCATTTACTATATTACCAATTAAATAAGGTTTGGCATTTTGACTATAAATTGCCCAACTATCATAAAGCGCTACAGAGGTATGAAATAAGTTTCTGGCATGTACTGTTGGTCTTGCAAAATCTCTTCTAATAGCTTCTAATAATGCCTCATTCCATATTCTAGCAATTGAAATATTATCTGGAATAATATCTAGACTTAAATTAATTTCCAATACAGTTGTTACATTTGAGCAACCATCTAAACTCTCAGTTACAATTATTTTACCAATTGATTCTAAACCCCACTTAACAGTAATTGAATTAGAACCTTGGCCACTTAAAAGCTCGCCACCTTCAACTAACCAACTAATTTCTGAGTTTTCTTTAATTTGGTAATTATATATTTCTATGTTATTAAAACCTGATTCTGTTTCGCCAATTATCTCTTGATCTGATCCTAAGATACAACTACCATCATCTGAAGTAGCTAATGGGTTATACGTGCAAGAATTTGGATCTGTACATCCATAAATCTTAATACTTGGTTCGATATTTAAAACCTCATAACCTTGTCCCTCAATAACTCTTAAAGTTGTATTTGAATTCAGATTATTATAAGTTTCAGTTAATCCCGAAGGCCATAAAATTTCTAATTGATCAATTACATTATCATCTTTTAATCCAAAATGAATAGGCTTTAAGCTCTGAGACAACATACCTATACCATGATGATAACGCACTATGGTTCTATTTGAAGTTGTTACAGAAAGTTTTGATCCAATGGCATCTCTATTTGAAATTGTTCCTTGAAGAATGATTTTAAACCAACTTAAATTAGTATTTCCGTTGATTATTTTATTTTCATACATAAAAGAATTGCCCACTGAATTTGAAACGAACAAATCAATGTCACCATCATTATCAAAATCAAAATCTTGAGCATCTGTACTTACCGAAAATGGATTGAGGTTAGTAGTTTCTGATATATCAAGAAATGTGTTTTGATTTTCTTCATAAAGATTTTCAAAATATACATTTTTAACAGGAATAGTATTTTTAAAACCATTAACAACAAACAAATCTTCATCACCATCTAAATCAAAATCTGAAAACTTGCAGCCCCAACCAAATCCTGTACCTGTAAATGATGTATTATTAGATTCAGAAACTTCTGAAAAAATATTATTACCATTGTTTTCAAACATAGCATTAATATTAATACCTGTTACATAAAAATCGAAACTACCATCATTATTAAAATCTCCAACAGCTATTCCCATATCGTCCAATCTACTATCTAATCCATAGGCTTCTGCTTGATCAATAAAGCTTAAACCGTTTTGATTAATTAGTAAACTATTTGGTTGATTTTTATCATTTGAAATATAAAAATCTAACCAACCATCTTTATTAAAATCAAAGGGAATCATTGTGTAACTAAAATTACTTGATCCAGTTCCAACGTTAGAACTTAAACTAACGTTTACAAAAGTGCCATTGCCTTTGTTTTCATAAAGAACATTACCATCACAACTTCCCCAATCTCCGATGAAAATATCTAAAAAGCTGTCATTATTATAATCTACCCAGGTAGCACCAGTATGTCTGCAGTTGTTAATAGATTGAATCCCAGCCTCAGAAGTTACTTCTCTAAAAGTACCATCTCCTTGGTTATGAAAAAGCTGCACCTTAAAGGAATGTGTAAAAAAAATATCTGGATATCCATCATTATCATAATCTCCCCATGAAGCACCATATTTAAAGCCATCCAATCCTGGAAAAAGATCTCCAGCTTCAGCCGAGGAATATAAATTAATCAAATTAGAAACTTCTGTAACATCTGTAAATGAGCCGTCGTTATTATTACGAAATAACTTACTAAAAGATTTCTCTACCCCATCCTGGTCTATAGCTTTGGCAACTACAAATAAGTCTAGATCAAGGTCACCATCATAATCTGCGACTGCAGCACCATTATTATCAACCAAAACATTTAAACCAGAAGCTAATTCAATTCGTTCAAAACTTTGAGCATATATTTTATTGTTTAAAAGAAAAACTAATATTAAACATCCATAAATAAATGTACTAAAGAGTTGAATTATCTTCACAAATAAAATTTTTACATAAAATATAATATTTACAAATAAATTAAAATATTGTTAAAAAACATTATAAAAGTTTAATAACTAATGAGTTTGATAAATAATAATTAATAAAATGGGTAGATTTAAAGTAGTTTTTTAAATTAAACTTTTACTTTTTCAAAAAAACGCTATGCTGCAAAAGTCTAAAATCAAATGTATTAAATTTTGGTTTTTTAGCTTATGGGGTTAGTACAATTGTATTCTAGCAATAGAAATATTAGCAGTGTCAGAACCTGAGGTTAATAAAATGTTTTTAATAAAAGGTTTATAAGGGTGTTTTTGTTTAAACACGTTTTTACTTGGAATTTTGTGTTAATTTTTGTAACTTATGGATACTAAAAATAAAAAAATCTATGGGAAAAGGTGACAAAAAAACAAAACGCGGAAAAATAAACAGAGGAACTTTTGGAGCAAGAAAACCTCGTATTAAAAAGAGACCATCTTTAGAAAGTAAAATAAATATTGATAATAAAGTTATAGCCAAATAAGGTTTAAACTTTTTAAAAGTTTTAAACCTATCTTAAACAGTTTAATCACCTTATAAAAACCAAATGGTTTGGTTTAGACATAGGCTCACTAAAACTATATCTTTCGTAATTAAATCCTTTTAAATCTTCGATTGTTTTAGCTTCTTTATCTATAATATATCGAGCCATTAAACCACGTGCTTCTTTTGCGAAAAAAGAGATTATTTTATACTGGCCATTTTTAAATTCTTTAAAATCTATATTAATAACTGGCACTTTTAAGGCTTTGGTATCTATGGCTTTAAAGTATTCGTTACTTGCTAAGTTTACAAATAACTCATCATTTTCAAGCTCTGCATTTAAAGCTTTGGTAATGTCTTTTTTCCAAAACTCATATAAGTTTTTGCTAGTTCCTACTGGTAACTTTGTTCCCATTTCTAAACGATAAGGCTGAATCAAATCAGTGGGTTTAAGTAAACCGTACAAACCAGATAAAATTCTAATAGTATTTTGAAGTGTTTGTATTTTTTCTTGAGGAATGGTGTAAGCATCTAAACCTCTGTAAACATCGCCATTAAAAGCATAAACTGCGGGTCTTGAATTTTCTGTTGAAAAAGGCAACTCCCAAGATTGATTTCGATCGTAATTTAACTGTCCTAAAGCATCTGAAATACTCATTAGCTCAGATAAGTTTTTAGCTGATTTTTTTTTAAGCAATTTATTTAAACGCTCTGAATGTTTTAAAAACTGAGCTTCTGAATATTGTTTTATAGGTAATTGGGAATCAAAATCTAAGGACTTTGCAGGTGATAAAACGAGTTTCATGCTTAATTAATTTTATGTTGCAAATTTACAATTACTATCATTCTTAAAAAACTATAAACTAGAGTTATTAATAATGCTACTATAAATTGAATTTATTAAAAATGTTAAAAAAAAAATCTAATCTAAATAACCCATTTTTCGCATCCAATCATCATTAAACATTTTAGCAACATATCTGCTTCCATGATCGTGAAATAAAACAACAACAACATCATCTTTTGTAAATTGTTCTTTTAATTGTAAAACGCCTTTTATAGCTGCACCTGCAGAATTCCCTAAAAACATACCTTCTTCTTTAGCCAGTTTTTGGGTGTAAATTGCAGCGTCTTTATCGGTTACTTTTGTAAAACCATCAATAATTGAAAAATCTACATTTTCTGGTAGAATATCTTCACCAATACCTTCAGTTACATAAGGATAAATTTCTTTTTCATCAAAAACTCCTGTTTCGTGATATTTTTTAAATACAGAACCGTAAGTATCTATACCCCAAATTTTAATGCTAGGATTTTGTTCTTTTAAGTATTTTCCAACACCAGAAATAGTTCCACCTGTACCTACGCCAACCACAAAATGGGTGACTCTACCATCTGTTTGTCTCCAAATTTCTGGTCCAGTACTTTCGTAATGAGCTATTGCATTACTTGGGTTATCATATTGATTTACATACCATGAATTAGGGATTTCTTTTGCTAAACGCTTAGATACTGAGTAATAAGATCTAGGGTCTGTAGGTTCCACATCTGTTGGGCAAACAACTACCTCTGCGCCAACAGCTCTAAGTATATCCATTTTTTCTTTGGATTGCTTATCGCTAATTACAAAAATACATTTATAGCCTTTAACAATAGCTGCTAATGCTAAACCCATTCCAGTATTACCAGAGGTTCCCTCAATGATAGTTCCACCTAGTTTTAAGCGTCCGTCGGCTTCAGCATCTTCAATCATTTTTAGAGCCATTCTATCTTTGGTAGAATTTCCTGGATTGAAGGTTTCGTATTTTGATAAAACTAAACAAGGTAACTCTTGGGTAAGTTTGTTAAGCTTAACCAGTGGTGTATTTCCTATTGTTTCTAATATATTTTTTGCGTAATCCATACTGCAAATTTAAGATATTGCTACGAATACTCGAATATTTTAAATTGTTATAAGAAAAATCTCAAATTGCGTTAACGATTGAACGGCTTGTTTGAAATCCTTTTTGCTTCTTTACGCAAAAAGATTAAATAGTAAAATATTTACATCCATAAATTCAAAAATATTATTGAATGAATAAAATGAATCAAAACACCCAAGTATATTTAATTGAAACGTATAGCCTTAATTGGGGATATTTTGGTAATTATGTAAGATGGCACTAAAAGCATGAGAAAACACAAAATAAGGGTCCCTATATTTAACACTAATATGTAACCAAAACTAATATAAACAGGTGCTTCGGCAACGTAATAGACACTTGGGTCTAAAGGAAAAAGTTTTAGATATTTTTGGGCAAACAAAAGTGCTAAACCTAACAAATTACCCCAAAATAAGCCTAATAAGATCAGGTATGAGGCGTTGTACAAAAACAACTTACGGATACTCCAATTATTGCTTCCCAATGCTTTTAAAATACCAATCATTTGTGTGCGTTCAAGAATTAAAACTAAAAGTGCTGTAATCATATTTATCCCTGCTATGAGAATCATGATACCAATAATGCCATAAATATTTTTATCGAATATTTTTATCCACTCAAATATGGAGTCGTACTTTTCTATAACGGTTTGCGTGTTAAAAGTTGATGGTGTATTTTGGTAAATTTCTATGCCTTTTTGTTGAATTTGAGAGTAATCATTTAAAAAAACCTCAAAGTTACCAACTTGATCTTCATCCCATTTATTAATGCGTTGTATGTGCTTTATGTTACCAATTAAAAACTGTTTGTCTAAATCTTGAAAACCTGAGTTATAAATCCCAACTATTTTGCATTTCAAGTAATTGGGCAATTTTTCAGGATCATCTTTTGCAAAAACCATTTGAAATTCGTCGACTAATTTAAAGCCCAACCGATTTGCCAAATATTCTGATATCAAAACCTCTTCATTCCATTTATCTTTAAAAGATGGTAATCTACCTTCTATTAAAAACTCATTAAAATATTGCCAATTATAATCATTATCAACGCCTTTATAAATAGCACCCTCAAAATCAGTTTCTGTTCTTATTACACCAAATTTTGTTGCAACTACTTGTACATGGTTTACACCTTCAACAGATTTAAATTCAGGATAAAAATCTTGGTTTTTTGATATTGGAAAGACACTTTCTTGTGAGTTATTACTATCGTAGTTTGTAATGGTAATATGGCCATTAAAAGCCACGACTTTGTCGCGTATTTTTTGTTGTAAACCAATACCCGTAGCTATGGCTATCATCATCACTATCAATCCTATAGTAATAGCTGAAATACCAATTTTTATTATTGGTGCCGATATACTACTTTTATACGCTTTACTACCAATAATGCGTTTAGCTATAAAATACTCGTAATTCAAATTATATGATGCCTTTTAATGTTTTCAAAAATACAGTTTTATTATTTGTTTTGGTACTAATATCTTGTGCAAACTTATCGAAGTCTGAAGCCGAAAAACAAAAGCTCTTAGACAAAAAACCAAAGTCTGAAATTACAACTATAAAAAGCCAAAAACCAAAAATTATTGTTGGTGCTAATCAAATAATTAACTATTTACCGCTTTTACAAAATAAACGTGTTGGTATTGTTGCGAATTTAACCTCTGTTATTTTTAAAAATGCACAAGATTCTATATTTGAAGTATATCCTAAAGGAGAAGTTGAGTTTAGTCATATTCAAAAAAATGATATTCTTTACACGCACCTAGTGGACTCATTACTATCATTAAAAGTTAATGTAAAAAAAGTGTTTTCTCCAGAACATGGTTTTAGAGGTACTGCTGATGCTGGTGAACATGTAGATAATGGTATTGACACTAAATCAGGTTTGCCAATTATTTCGCTACATGGAAAAAACCGTAAACCAACAAAAGAAAATCTTGAAGGTGTAGATATTATGATATTTGATATTCAGGATGTTGGCGTTAGATTTTACACTTATATCTCTACCTTACATTACATTATGGAATCTTGCGCCGAAGTCAATATTCCTGTTATTGTTTTAGATAGACCAAATCCAAATGGTAATTATATTGATGGTCCTACTTTAGAAATTGAAAACCAAAGTTTTTTAGGAATGCATCCAATTCCTCTAGTGCATGGAATGACCATTGGAGAGTATGCAAACATGATAAATGGTGAAAAATGGTTAGAAAATGAATTGCAATGCTCGATTACAATAATTCCAGTAAAAAATTATACCCATGATACGTTTTATAGTCTCCCGATTAGACCTTCTCCAAATTTACCTAACAATCAATCTATAAAATTATACCCTAGTTTAGGACTTTTTGAGGGTACAAATATAAATGCAGGTCGTGGTACAGAGTTTCAATTTCAGAGGTATGGCGCACCATTTTTAGATAAAAAAATGCTGCCTTTTATTTATACCCCGATTTCTAATTTTGGAGCTAAAAATCCAAAACATAAAAATGTTGTTTGTTATGGTGAAGATTTAAAAGATGAAGAGCTTAATGGTATGATAACACTAAAATGGGTAATTAAGGCCTATGAAAATTCTACAGATAAATCCTTGTTTTTTAATACTGAAAACTTTACAAAGCATGCAGGCACAAAAAAACTCCAACAACAAATTGAATCAGGCTTGAGTGAAGAAAAAATAAAACTTAGTTGGCAGGAAGATTTGAAAAATTTTAAAAAAACAAGAATCAAATATGTAATTTATGATTAATTATTCAGACTTTAATTTTCAAATATCACATAAATGAAAAGGATTCTTGCAACCATTATGTTGTTTCTTGGCGGACTTAGCTACAGTCAAACAGAAATCAATCAAAATCAAATTAAAACAAGAACTGCAAAAAAGTTAGCGAAAAAATTTTTAAGGAAACAACGCATTCCCGGTATGGCTATATCTGTTTCACAAAACGGTGAACTTATCTGGTCTAAAGGTTTTGGATATTCTAATAAAAAACCAAAAAAAGTAGTAGAACCAGATATTACAGTTTTTAGAATTGCTAGTATATCAAAATCTATTACTGCTATGGCACTTGCAAAATTACTTGACGATGGTGTTATTAATTTAGATGAAAGTATTTATAATTATTTGCCAGACTACCCTAAAAACAATCATGATTTTAACATCAGGCAATTAGGTGGTAATTTAGCAGGTATTAGGCACTATAAAAATGATAATGAATATGCTTTAAATAAAAAAATGAGCATCACAGAAGGCTTGTCCCTTTTTAAAAATGACTCTTTATTATTTAAACCTGGTTCTCAATTTAATTACAGCACTTTTGGTTTTGTTTTATTAAGTGAAGTGATACAGAAAGCTGCTGACAAAACATTTATTAGTCTTGTAAACGATTCGATATTTAAACCGCTACAAATGGAAAATTCTAGAGCAGAGATATCCGATGAATTTATATCTAATAAAACACAATTTTACAGAAAATCTTTATTAAAAAAACCAGTACTTTCGTCTCCGGTTGCGAATGAGTATAAAGTTGCTGGTGGTGGTTTTTTATCAACCTCAGAAGATATTGTAAAATTTGGAAACGAACTTATTTTTCCTAAAATTATATCTCAGAAAGCATTGGAAAATATTACAAAACCCCAACGCTTAATTACTGGAGAAAATACAGGTTATGGGATAGGTTTTTCATCTGTAACTACCAAAAAAGGAACACCTAAATATTATCACACAGGTGGTGGCGTTGGTGCATCAAGCATTCTTTTGGTATATCCAGAAGAAAAAGTTGTAATTACAGTTTTAACCAATTTAACCGGAGTAAATATGGAAGAATTTGGAAAACAGCTAGAATCTGTATTTGTTGATTAAACCAAAGTTGTTGGCTTTTTATATTTTTGAAAAGGCTGTTTTAACAAATCCTTGATGTTACTATTTTCCTTTTCATCTGGAAAAACATCTACCCCATAAACAATTTGCTCCCTATCAAGTTCCATATAAGTCCCTAAAAGCCTATCCCAAACTGAAAAAATATTCCCGTAGTTTGAATCGGTGTATGGTAAAACATAATGGTGATGTACTTTATGCATATCTGGAGAAACTAAAACATAGCTTAAAGCTTTATCTATTTTTTTAGACATTTTTATATTAGCATGGGTAAATTGTGTGGCTACTAAAGACATGGATTGATACAACATAACAATAGCTATAGGAGCACCAATAACTAAAACTCCTAGAAGTGTAAATGTAAAACGGATAAGACTCTCTATGGGATGATGCCTATTAGCAGTAGTGGTATCTACTTTATGATCTGAATGATGCACCAAATGTATCATCCAAAGTGGTTTTATTTTATGCTCAACAAAATGAGGTAAATATGCTCCGAAAAAGTCCATTAAAAAAACACCTAAAATACCATATAACCAAATGTTCATCTCGGGTAACCAATTTAAAACACCAAAATTATTCTCCACAACCCAATCTGCTGTTTTTAATAATAAAAAAGCTAAAGCAAAATTGATAACAACCGTTGTAAGAGTAAAAAATATATTAGGAAGAGCATGTTGCCATTTTTTGTAATTAAATTTAAATAAAGGGATAGCGCCTTCTAAAAGCCAAAAAAAAGTTAAACCACCTACTAAAATAATACTTCGATGGGAAGATGGAATGGTTTCAAAATAGTTTAATATCGTTTCCATTAAATAAAATTTTATTTAAATATAATAAAAAAGTTAATGATAAATATAATGTAAGAATAAAGAACTAAGAGTCAGGAATCATGAATCTATTAAAACTTTATTTTCTTTTTCATTTCTTCGACAATATTAAAAGCTGCCGGACAAATAGCCACATTTTTCAATGTTAAATTTGAAATTTGCTGAAACTTATTTCTATCTGTATGCGGAAATTCTCTACACGCTTTTGGCCTAACCTCGTAAATTGAACAGTAATTGTCAGCGCCTAAAAATGTGCAAGGCACACTCTGTAATACGTAATCATTATCTTCATCAATTCGTAAATATTGATTAACAAACTGCTTAGTTTTCATCCTAAAATGTTTCGAAATTCTATCAACATCTTTGTCGGTAAAAAGTGGTCCTGTAGTCTTACAACAGTTAGCACATTTTAAACAATCCGTTTTTCTAAATTCTTCATCGTGTAAACCTTGCATTATATAATCCAAATTTTTTGGTGGTTTGCTTTTTAACTTAACGAAGAATTTTTTATTCTCGTTATGCTTATCTTTGGTGAGCTTTGGAAGATTATTTATGATGTCTTGCATGGCGTAAAAATAGTACTTTATATAAGATGCTGAAACAAGTTCAGCATAACAATTTATGAAAGATTTATTCGGAAAAGCTTTATTAGATTATCAAAACGGAAACTATTCTGAAGATATTATCACTTCTACTAATATCTCTGAAGAGGATGATTTACCACTTTCTTATTTATTTCGCAGTTTCAAAGACATGCCTAAAATTGAACAAAAAGCTTTAAAACTATGTAAAGGCAAGGTTTTAGATGTGGGTTGTGGCGCCGGAAGCCATAGTCTCTTTTTGCAGAAAAAAGGTTTTGAAGTTAAAGCAATTGACATCTCTAAAGGCTCTATCGAAGTTTCTAAGCAACGTGGTGTATTACATACCGAAATTTTAAATATTTTAGATGAAACCGAAACCTTTGATACTATTTTACTTTTGATGAATGGTACTGGTGTTTTTCAAGAAATTATTCAAGTATCTAAATATTTAACACATTTAAAAAATCTTTTAAAACCCAGCGGACAAATTTTAATAGATTCATCTGATATTAAATATATGTATGAAGATGATGATGGCGGTTATTGGATGGATATGAACTCGCAATATTATGGAGAGCTCGATTATTATTTAAGTTACAAAGGCCAAAAAGAAAACCCAATGAAATGGCTTTATTTGGATTTTGAAACTTTAAAATTAGCCTGCGAAACTGTTGGACTTACTTGTGAATTAGTTTTGGAAGGTGAGCATTTTGATTATTTAGCGAGGTTAATATAAGTTATGATTCCGTAATTGAAGCGGAATCTATTAAAAATAGAAATTAGAAATTGGACTCGTGCTTTTGTAGGAATATCACAAAGTATTTAGTTTTTATCTTTTATAAACACATGCTGAGAATCTCCTTTTCCGTAAATAAAATTATAATCATTTAACACCAATATTTGCTCAGAGATACTGCCATAATCATATATTAATTCAATAAAATAAACACCTTCATTATATTTAATTTTAACATTTGCGTGTTGATTAATAATAATCTCATTACCTATGGTTTTTTCTGCTTTTGGAGGCAAGTTTAACTCTTCAAGAACTTCTACAAATCCTTTCTCTTCATTAAAACCAAACCTGTAAATAACATTTTTAGCTTCTCCTTTTAGTTTCCAATCACCTCCAATAGCTTTTTTAACAGCTTCAACATCTTTAAAACTTGATAGATTTTGTGAAAAACACATTATAGATATCCCAAAAAGGAGCATGCACAATAAGTTTTTAATACTAATAATTTCATTCATTTTATCTTTCCATCAACAAACGTATTAATTACTTTTATTTTGGGTATTTCAGAGGCTTCAACTGCCATAATATCTTTATCCAAAATAATGAAATCTGCAAATTTACCAGCTTCTATACTGCCTTTTTCATCTTCTTCAAAATTAGAATATGCTGCCCAAATCGTCATGCCTTTTAGGGTTTCTTCTCTACTTAAGGCATTTTCCATTTGAAATCCACCTTCTGGATATTGGTCTAAATCTTGTCTCGCTACTGCGGCATAAAAGGTTAAAAACGGACTCACATTTTCTACTGGAAAATCGGTTCCTAAAGCAACTTTGCCATACGCCTTTAATAAATCTTTAAAAGCATAACCCCCTTTTATACGTTCGGCTCCTACTCTATTTTCTGCCCAATACATATCGCTGGTAGCATGTGTTGGTTGAATGGATGGAATAATGTCGGAAAAATGTTCAAAATCTTCTGGAGATATAATTTGAGCATGTTCTAAACGCCATCGTCTATTGGGTTTACCTTTCAATACTCTCTTATATGTGTTTAAAACGGCATGATTTGCTGAATCGCCAATAGCGTGAGTATTCATTTGATATTCAGAATTTGAAATACGTTCTGCAGTTTCATTTAAAGTCTCAATACTATTAACCAAAAGTCCTAAATGCCCAGGTTGATCAGAGTATGGTTCTCGTAACATAGCACCTCGAGACCCTAAAGCGCCATCACCATAAAACTTGAAGGAACGTACATTTAGTTTTTCAGTTTTAATGATGCCTTTATTTAAATAATAATCGATATTTTCTTTTGAAGCCGAAACCATGGCATAAACACGCATAGTTAAATCACCTGTTTTTTGTAAACTATCAATCATTTCAATAGTTTCCCTATTTAACCCTGCATCGTCAACAGTTGTTAAACCTAAATCAAAACAGATTTTTTGAGCATCTTTTAAAGCAGCAACGGATTCTTGGATACTTGGTTCTGGAATGATATTTCTAACAATTCCCATAGCTGCATCTATAAGTACACCTGTAAGTTTACCATTCACTTTTAAAATTTCACCGCCATTAACATGTGTATTCTCATCAAGAGTTGTTAAATTAATAGCTGCTTGATTTACTAAAAGCGCATGACCATCTACTCTGCCAATAGCAACGGGTGTATTAGGGAAAATGGAATCTAATTTATCTTTTGTTGGGAACTCTTTAACTTCCCAATCATTTTGGTCCCAACCTCTGCCTGTGATAAAGCTGCTGTTTTTTTCTTTTTGAAAATCAACTAACTTTTGGATAACTTCATCAAAGCTTTTTGTACCTTCTAATTTCACCTTTTGTTCACCTAAACCCATTCTGTAAAAATGGCAGTGCGCATCTATAAATCCTGGTAAAATAGTCTTTCCTTTAGCATCAATAATAGTATCGGCCACATATTTATCTTGAAGAGCTTTAGAACTTCCAACTTCTAAAAACTTGCCATCTTTGATAGCGAAAGCTTCAGCATTTTCAAATTCTTTATTAACAGTATAAACATTTCCATTAATTACTATAGAATCAACACGTTCTTTTGTTTTACAAGACAAAAAACTTAATAATATAAAAAAGGTTAAGATATTTTTCATGAGTTGTTTAATTCATTCTTGTAAAAATAAAAAAAGCGTTCTTAATAGAACGCATTTGATGATTTAATTGATAAGTTTCTGAAACAAGTTAATAATAACTGATTAATCAAAAATCAAACTTATAAGTAGCTCCTGCCAAAAACTGAATACTTTGTACTGGAAAATTTTGCCATTTTTGATAGGCATTATTAGCTATGTTATTTGCTTTTGCAAATATTGAAAGTTGATTGTTTATATGATATCCTAGATGCGCATTGGCATCAAAAAAACTATCTAAAGTAACGTTGGTTATCAAATCTATTGGTAAAAGTGTTCCTTCTAACTCTAATTGATCTTTACGTTCTCCAATGTAAAACAAGTTAGCACCAGCAAACCATTGTTCGTTTATTTGATAATCTAGAAACAAAGACCCCTTTACATCGGGCAAATTCCAAGCTTCAGCCTCATCATCTGTATTATAAGTAAAATACTCAGCTTTTAATCCTAATTTAAAATTCCTGTTTACATCAACATTAATTTCTCCCGCTACACCAAATGTTTCAATATCATCATAAACAATTCCGAAGGAATTTCCATAATCATAATTGTTTTGAGGTGCTAAATTTCTAATAATATTTGTTTTAAAAAGTGCTTTATTTCTATCAGCCAAATAACTTCCGCTTATGTTATAACTCATGTTACTAGACAATTTTCCTTTTAAACCTACAAAAGCATTATATAATTGATCTGTTGGTGCAATAAATAATGTTGGTGAAACAAATGGATTTTCGTTTGCAAAATCGTAATATGAATTTTGTATTAAATCACCTTGAATACCTCCGTAAGCAATTAATACATCATTAACCAAGCGGTAAGTAGCTGTGATGTTTGGATAGATATAAAATTTACTATCGCCTGATTGTTTATCATTTAAAAAATAAGCAGATACCCCTAAGTTAACAGTTAAATCGTCTTGTTTTAACTCGTATGTGGGAGATACGCCTATTTGAAAATTACTGTAATTTAATTCTTGATTTAAGAAATAACTTCTATCAAAAGTACCACCTAAATAATCAAATTTGAAATCTGTTGAAATTTCTATATCATTAATAGGAACATCAACTTTTGCTTTTACTATAAATCTATTTTCGCCAGAGCCTTGATTATCTCCAAAACGCCTAAAAAAGAAGCTTCCTGAGTTTATATAGGTGTCTTTAAAAGAAATATCACCTCCAAAATTTGCATCAAAAAATGAATGGTTCACATCTATATTATTAGTTTGTGCTACCGATACTTGAGATTCTGGAACCCCATACCAATTATACATTTGTTGTTGAAAACCACCTTCTATATTCCATGACAAATCACGTAACCGAGATGAATAATTTATATTAATTTTAGAATTAGAAAAACTATCGTCAAATTGCACGCCATCAATACCTCCCGCAGATGAATGATGACTCACATAGCCACCTACACTTTCACTTCTACTAATTGCATGGTTTAAATACACTTCCCCTAATATTGTGGTATATGTTCCAACACCTAAAGTAGCATAATTATCAAATAATTTTACCGGTTCTCGCTTTTCTACCAATGCAGCCTTTCCTTTTACAGGTGTAAAAGTAGATGCCACAGGAAAGGAGAAAATATTATACTTAATTGATTTTTTAGTTTGAGTTGTTTCATCATTTAAAGATGGAATTTCCTTTACCTTAAAGGCGTCTGATATTGTTGGCGTATAAGGTTTTACTACATCAATAATCCCTGTATTAATAGTATCACTTTTTCTTTCTTGAGAGAAAGAAAGCGCTACATTTAAGGTGATAATCGCTAGTATTATATGTTTTATGTCCTTTCGCATATCTTTTGATTTATTTTATAATTGATGACTTTTAATCTTCTGATTGAATTGATGAATTAGTTTTAGCCTCTTCATTTTTAATTCTGCGTAATTCATTAGTAGCTTCTAGCACTACATCATCAAATTCTGAGAAATTTTGAATCACACTTTCTAAAATATAAGTAGCTTGAAATGCATCCTTTAGAGCATCATAATTTTTAGCCATAAGTACTAGTCCCTTAGCGCTATAATACTTGTAACCAGAATAATCTTTAGCCAATTTTTGTACCGTTTGATTAGAAATCTCAAACTTACCCTCTTTATTTTTAAAATAAGCATTATAGTATAAGGATTCAGCAGCTGTTTCTCCTGTTGAAAATTTCTCAACCTGATTATAAGCTGTTTTCGCCTTAGCTTCATCACCTGTTTTTATGGCAGATCGTGCAATAATCACATGCGCATCACTTTTAATTTTATTATCAATTTTTGAGCTCGCCAAAACCTTATCTGAATAATTAAACGCTTTATCATAATTTTCTAATTGATAATAAGCTTTCATCAAATTAGATTGCGCAAACACCACATTTTGAGGAAAATTAGCTTCGGTCTCTAATCTTAATAATAACACTATAGCCTGATTCCAGTTTTTGTTTTCTAAGTAAAACTGAGATAATCGTGTAAGTGCTTCTTCTGAATATTCACTTTGTGATGCCCCAACAATAAATTTGTAATGAGGCACTGCATTCTCTAATAAATCTTTCTTATAATATAATTGAGCAACATAAAAATGAGCTTGTAAAACATGTAACCCATTTGGAAACTCATTTAAATAACCATTAAATTGTTTAATTGCTTTATCTGTATTATTATCTAAATATTGTTTTTCAGCAGCTTGATATGTAGCATTATCTAATTCAGAATCGGTAACCTCAACGTAATCAAGGGTTTTTACCCATTTAGCATAATCATCAACCCTTCCCATATCAATGTAAATTAATTTGGCTGTTGATACTGCTTGCACTGCTTCTGTCGATCCAGGAAAGTCACTTGCTACTTTTTTAAATTTATTTAACGCACTTTCATTTTCATTATTATTATAATACACTAAACCTTGTCTTAATAAGGCTTTAGAAACAAATGGACTCGTTCTATATTCATCATTCAAACGATTATAAATAGCCACTGCCTTGTTAATCTCGTTAGTTTTAACAAATGAATTACCAAGGTCGTACATCGCATCATCTCGTAATTTAGAATTAGGATAGTCTGAAATAAACTGTTCTAAAGCTTTTATTTTTTTTGAAGATTGCCCACTATAACCAATACTTATTGCTTTTTGAAAAGCTGGATAATCTGAATCTAATATGTTTAATTTTAAAGCATTATCGTAAGCATCTACAGCATTTTTATAATTACTTGAAACAAAATACCCATCTCCTAAACGTAAATAGGCATCATTCAATCTAACCTTATCTTCTCGTTTTTTTGAAGTAAATTGATTAAAATAATTTATGGCTTGCTCGTAATTTTTCAACTTAAAATACGTGTATCCTAAGTTATAATCTAAATTTTCTATTTCGGGAGTTGAAATAACTGAAGACTCTTGTTGAAACTGTTTTAAACCAATTAAAGCATCGTCATAATTTGTTAAATTATAATCAGTTTCAGCTTTCCAAAAAGTAGCCCGAGCCGTATAATTTGAATCTCTGGGTTCTTTTAATGACGCTTCAAAAAGTAATCTGGCTTCTTGATAATTATTTTCATTATAGAGCTCTAAACCTCTATAAAAAGCTACTTTTTGGTAAGCAACTTTGTTTTCAAAACTCTTTTTATTTTCTAATAATTTAAGTGCTTCTTTATAATTTTTAGAAGTAATGTAAGAATCAATTAAAAGAGTTTCAATTTCTTCTTTATAAGTTGTATTTGGATATTTATCTAAATAAGCAGCTAAAACCTGTGGTGCAGATTGGTAAGGATTTCCTATCTCGTAACTGATTTTCGCGTAATTTAACCATGAATCTTCTTGAATTTTTAAATCAAAATCCATTTCCGAAGCATTTCTAAAAGCATTTAAAGCTTCTTGTTTTTTATCTAAATTAATATAGCTTTCACCTAAATGATAATAGGCATTTTGAGCTATCGAATTATTTCCACCCACTATTTTGTTAAACTCAGAAATAGCTTTTTCATAGTCTTTCTGCTTATAATAAGCATATCCTAATTGATAATAATCTGTATTATTCCATTTGCCAGTTTTATCTCTTTTTTCCTTTTTACCCTGATAAGCTTTTAGATAAGGAATAGCCTCTGCATATTTTTCAAGATTAAAATAGCTTTCACCTATAATTTTTGAAAGTTCAGATATTTCTTCTTGATCACTTGTGTCTAATCTCGCTTTAGCTAATTCTATAGCTTTTTCAAAATTCCCTAACTTAAAATTTAAATCTGCTTGGTAGTACGATAGTTTCTCTTTGTATCGCTCTTGATCACTTACTTGTTCAAAATATTCATTAGCTGCATTGTAATCATCACCTTCGTAAGCCATAAAGCCCATGAAATATTTGGCTTGAGAACCAAATTCTTGAGAGTTTTCAACTTTACTTAAATACTTTTTGGCATCATTAAATTGCTTGCTGGAAAATGCTGAATAACCATTATTAAAATAAAATTTATCTTTCTCGCTTTTAGAAAGTGCATTCTCATCAACTTTATCATACCATTTTCTGGCATAAGCATACTTTGAGTTTTCGAAATAATAATCGCCCACATCTACAAAAGCAGAATTTCGTTTTGTGCTTGTTGGATATTCTTTTACAAAATCTTCAACTAATTGATCAGCATTTTGTTGGTTTAATCTCACAGCACAATTAGCAATAAAATAAGTACAATCTGATTGTAAAATATTTTCTTTAGAAGTTTTTTTAATACTACCAAATAAGGACTGAGCTGCAAGATATTGTTGATTATTATAAAGTGATAATGCTTTTTCATAATCTACTAAATTACTAGTGTAAGTCGCAGATTGTTGGGCTGTAATTTGAAATGTAAAAATTAAAGCCACCAAAAGTGAAAAACAATTTTTATTACTCATTAACGATTCGTTTTTTATTTGATGATTCAAAGATAATTCAATCTAAAACCTATAACGCAACAATTGTGCTATAATTATAAACCGAGTTATTAAATGTTAATTTTGTTTAGAAAACAAAGGAAAGTTTTAATCTTTACCTTTTAAGATTTAACTTTTTAGTAATACATTTACGATACTTAAAAAATTAATCTATTTTTATGTCTAACCCAATTTTACAATTAAAAGATGCGGCCATTTATCAGGGTGATAGCTTGGTACTTTCAAACGTTAATGTAGAAATTAATAAAGGTGATTTTGTTTATTTAATTGGAAAAACTGGAACAGGAAAAAGTAGTTTTATGAAAACTCTGTATGGCGATTTACCTTTAACTGAAGGTGAAGGGCACATAGTAGATTTTAATTTAAAAACTTTAAAAGAAAAAGAAATTCCTTTTTTAAGAAGAAAATTAGGAGTTGTTTTTCAAGATTTTAAATTGCTTACCGATCGAACTATAAACGATAATTTACTTTTTGTATTAAAGGCAACAGGCTGGAAAGACAAAAACGATATGAATACTCGTATTGAAGAAGTTTTAACTAAGGTTGATATGAAAACTAAAGGGTTTAAATACCCTCATGAACTTTCTGGTGGTGAACAACAACGCATTGCAATAGCTAGAGCTTTACTTAATAACCCAGAACTTATACTTGCCGATGAACCGACTGGAAATCTAGACCCACAAACCAGTATTGAAGTTATGGAAGTATTACAAGACATTAATAAAAACGGTAACACTATTTTAATGGCAACACACGATTACGCACTATTACTAAAATATCCTAGTAAAACATTAAAGTGTGATGAAAATCAGGTTTATGAAGTGGTGCAAAGAAAAGGCTAAAGCATTTTTTTTAAAACATATTTAATTAATGTTAAACAAATAAATATAGGAGTAAAAATAATTGAGGACGATAGAGTTTTAAGTAATATTTCTTCTTTATATAAATTTAAATTATATTTTTTTGACAAACCTCCCGTTCCACATTTAGCAATAATTCTATCTAAAATTAAAATTGGTACTTGTTGTTTCCATAACTTCAAATTAAAATCATAGTCAGATAAAATTTTATAGCGAATATCAAATTTATTTTTAAGAAAATTAGATTTGTGATAAAATACTCCTTGATGATGTATTGTGTTTCTTATCCATATTTTTTTTGACCAAATTGGTAATATTAAACCTTCGTTCCTTTTTAAAAAAATAGAGTCTTGTTTTTTATAATTATAAACAATTTTTCCCAATATTAATTTAACATCTTTTATTTCAAATGAAGTAGATAAATATTCCAAAACCTCAAAATCATAGAAAGCGTCATCAACTCCCATAAAGTAAAGCCAATCTCCATTTGCAATATCAATACCTTTATTCATAGCGTCGTAAACACCTAAATCTTTCTCTGAAACAAGTTTAATTTGCAATGATTTAGATTTAGAAATACTGTTCAAATTAACTCCTAAACCTCCATCAAGTACAATAATTTCAAAATCTAAAAAACTCTGTTTTGAAATTGACTCCAAACAGTCAAAAAGTTCTTTTGTTTGATTCAAGCACGGTATAATTATAGATAACTTCAAAAAAATAAATCTAGTTTAGATACAATTCTTCATATATTTGATAATAGAAGATAGTAATGTATTAAGTTTCCAAATTTACAAAATCATTTAATGGTACCATTTATTTCAGTTGTTATTCCATTATACAATAAAGAAAAATATATTAAAGCTACTATAGACAGTGTTTTAAATCAGAATTTTTTAGATTTTGAAATTATTGTTGTAAACGATGGCTCCACAGATGATAGCTTTAAAATTGTTGAAAATATAGAGGATTCAAGAATACGCTTATACACAAACAAAAATCATGGTTTATCTTATTCTCGAAACTACGGTATTAAAAAAGCCAAAGCAGAATATATTGCTTTTCTTGATGCTGATGATTTATGGGTAGAAGATTTTTTAGAAACGATAAAACACCTAATTAAAACTAATAACAAAAATTCTGTTTTTGCCACAAATGTTAAAGTTTTACAGCCTAATAAGATTCCTATTATAATTAGTAAACCCATAGACAATAATTATATTAAAATCATAAAAGAATATTTCAAACTTGATAAAAACATTTTTTGTCCCAGTAGTTTAGTCATAAATAAATCTGTTTTTGAAGAAGTTGGATATTTTGATGAATCTATAAATTATGGTGAAGAATATGATTTTTATATTAGATGCTTTAGCATTTACAATTTAGTTTATTATAGTGATTTTAAAGTATATTATCGAACAGGATTGCCTGATCAACTCACGGCTCGAAATAAAAATTTCTTACGAAAAATACCAGATTACGGAAAGTATTTAAGAACCATAAAAGACCCTTTTTTAAATAAATATCTTGATTTTATTTATTTTGAACTATTAGTATTGTATAAAATGGAAAGAAATTATAAACTTGTGAGATTTTATAAAGAAAAAATTAGTGTTTCAAACTTAAACTTATTTAAAAAAATGAAATACTACTTACCTACTAATTTATTTTACATACTTAAAAGTACCTACACTTGGTTTTTAAAATATAAATTAAGTTACCTAAATATACTTATTATTTAATACTCCTTTGATGTAGTTGTCCCATTTTACACTTATGCTTTCCATTGAAAACTCTTTGATACTAGTTAATGAATTTTGTTTGCAAATTTCATATAATTTTTCATCTTTTATCATACTATTCATAGCCATAGTGAGGGCTAAAAAGTTTTGATTTTCAACTAGCAATCCGTTATATTTATTATGAATTATTTCGTCTGGACCAGATTCACAATTAAAGGAAACAACTGGAGTATCACAAGCTAAAGATTCCATTATAACTCTAGGAAAACCCTCATTTTTACTTGACAAAACCAAGAAAAGAGCTCTTTTCATATATTTAAAAGGATTCACTTGAAAAGGTAATATCTCTACTGTATTTCGCAAATTAAACTTAACAATTAATGATTCTAATAAATCCTTTTCCTCTCCGTCACCCATGATGTATAAATTGATATTTTTTCCGGGTAATTCTGAATTTTTATAACATTCTAAAAGTTTATCAAATTGCTTAATTGGCTCTAGTCTTCCAACTGCCAAAATATATTTTTCATCTATGCATAAATCTTCGTCAGACTTTTTTTGAATATCCTCTATATCAATAGGATTATGAATGGTAAGAGTGTTTTTAAAACTGTAATTTATTATTAAGTTATTTTCAATTTTAAATGATACTGAATTTAAACCTAAATAATTTTTATAAAGAAACTTAGATAGTATTTTAGGTTCTGGAAGATACAATTTAAGATTAAAACTTCTAATCATACTAATCGTATTTTGCTTTTTAAAAACTAATGTATTTAGTACAATCTCTCTAATTAATGATTCTTTTATTCTGTAATCCAGAATTAAATCAAAATTATTTTTTTTAATCTGATTTTTCAATTGTAAGTATCTGTTTAACTTATTTTTTATCGAACCAGAGGTGTTTTTAATTTTACCAATATTGATTAACTCTGCGTTGTATGGGTAAACAATATCATCAAATAATGTTATTATAAAAACCTGATATCCTAGTTTAGATAAAATAACAGACAATAATCCCGCTGAACGTTCTGCTCCTCCTTTATTTAATGATTCAATTAATAAACAAATTTTAAAACTCATTTGTTTTCTTTAAATTTAAATGATTCAAAATCTAATCCATTATCTATTAATCGCATTTCATTTTTAAAATCTAAACTAAAAATGCTTTTACTATTATCAATAGATTCACTTTCAATTCCCATTAAATGAATTAAACTCTCTGGTAAATCATCCAACATAAAAGATCTATTCTCGTCTATTATAAAATTATTTGGCTCTTCAAAAGAGCTTGCCTTATATAATAAAAAAGGAATTTCGTACATTGTTGAAGTTGGTTTATCTGCAAAATGACCAAAATAATCAACTACATCATAAACCTCTTCACCATGATCAGAAAAATACAAAACAGCACTTTTTTCATTTTTTAGTTTAACTTTTTTAATAATTTCAGAAACTATTAAATCATTGTATAAAATAGAATTATCATAAGTGTCTATTATTTTATTTTTTTTATCTTGTTTTTTAGATTTAAAAACATTAAACTTTTCAGGATATCTTTTACTATAATCATAGTGAGTACCTATTAAATGAACAAAAACAACTTTTTTCTCTTTTATCAATAGTTTTTCATCTATCATTGGAAAAAGAACTTCATCATAAAAAGTTTTATGTCTAAAATCATTGTAACTTAAAAATATACTTTCATTAGCCGCAGAGGCAATTCTTGAAACCAAATTATCATGAAATCCGATAGGCCTTTGATTAGATAACCAATAAACTTTATAACCAGCTTTTTTAATATAATCAATCAAGAAAGTAGTTTGATTACTTTTAGTTATTGTAAAAGCATCATATAAAGAAGCGGTGGTAAATACATGAGAACTAATAACATTGTTGTAAATAAATAATGAATCAGATAACTCTTCTAATTTTGGGGTTGTATTTCTTCTATAACCATAAATACCCATATGATTTCTTGTTGTCGATTCACCAATAATTATAACTATTAAATCATTGTCTGTTACTAAGTTTGCATTTAAATTTATATTTCTTTTACCAAAATCATCAAATACTTTTAATTGATTTTGATATTGAATACCCGATTTTAAAACAACATAGGGAAAGTTCCAATATAGTAAAGCAGTAAATTTCATTATGATAAAAACTAATAGAATTGAGGCAAATGAAAAGAAGAAATTTTTGTTATTATGGTTAATATTCTTGTAAATTTTTTTTGGAAAAAATTTTAATAGTGGAACAAAAAAGAATAACAAGAAAACCAAATTATTCTTAAAATAAATGGTACTAAACTCTTTAACCTCAATAAAATTTGTATTTAAAATTACATGAATGTATGCCGCGTTTAATCTAGTTTGAAATAATAAATATAAGCCTGTTTCAATACACAAAGAGGCATAATATATAACTATTATAATGTTAGCTATTTTTTTTCCATTTTTAAAAAAAGATAGTTGATTGACTAATAAGGTAACAATTACAAAAAATAATATATTTTCTAATAAATTTAAATGAGAGGAAAAACTTAAGTCTTGTAAAAAAAATTCTAAAACAAAAGCTAATACAATAGGATAGATTAACAGCAAAAATGCTGGAAATTTATGTAA